>CAJPPL010000003.1:0-145809 GCA_905372585.1 Streptococcus oralis | reverse complement strand
TTTGTTGTTGGTTTATAAACACGAATTCCCACGATATTTCCTCCTTAGATTATTCAGCTTCAGCAGCGAACAACTCGATTGCTTTTGAATCAGCTGTAAGTGTGATGATAGCTTTTTTAGTTTTGTTAGTAAAACCAGTGTAACGTCCAACACGTTTCGCTTTTGGTTTTACGTTGATTGTGTTAACGTTGGCAACTTTAACACCTTCGAAAGCAGCTTCAACAGCTTGCTTGATCAAAAGTTTGTGTGCACGAGTGTCAACTTCAAATACATATTTTCCTGCTTCAAGTTGAGCCATTGAGCTTTCAGTGATGACAGGTTTTTTGATAACATCATACAAATTCATTATGCAAGAACCTCCTCGATTTTAGAGATAGCTGCTTGTGTGACAAGAAGTTTGTCGCTATTTGCGATGTCAAGAACACTTGCAGTTGTAGCAGTTGCAACTTTCACGTTTGGAAGGTTACGAGCTGAAAGAGCTGCGAATTCATTTCCTTCTTCAAGGATAACAAGAACTTTAGAATCGATGCTCAATGCTGCAAGAACTTTTGCAAATTCAGCAGTTTTTGGAGCTGTAAATGAAAGAGCGTCTACAGCTACGAATTTGTTTTCAGCAACTTTTTCAGAGTAAACTGATTTAAGAGCTAGGCGACGAACTTTTTGTGGAAGTTTGTAGCCGTATGAACGTGGAGTTGGTCCGAAGACAACACCACCACCACGCCATTGTGGTGAGCGGATAGAACCTTGACGAGCACGTCCAGTTCCTTTTTGACGCCATGGTTTGCGTCCACCACCTGATACTGCAGAGCGGTTTTTAACAGCGTGTGTTCCTTGACGAAGGCTTGCGCGTTGGCTGATGATCACATCAAACACAACTGATTCATTTGGTTCAATACCAAATACTGCATCGTTAAGAACAACTTGGCCAGCTTCTTTACCAGTTTGGTCAAATAATGTTACGTTTGCCATTGTGACTGATTTCCCCTTTCTTTATTATTTACCAGCTTTAACTGCTGATTTGATAGTGATAAGAGATTTCTTAGCACCTGGTACGTTACCTTTGATAAGGATAACGTTCTTTTCTGGAACAACTTGTACAACTTCAAGGTTTTGAATTGTTACGCGGTCGCCACCCATACGTCCTGCAAGGTTTTTACCTTTGAATACGCGGTTAGGTGCAACAGGTCCCATAGAACCTGGACGACGGTGGTAACGAGAACCGTGAGCCATTGGTCCACGTGATTGTCCGTGGCGTTTGATAACACCTTGGAAACCTTTACCTTTAGAAGTACCAGTTACGTCAACAACGTCTCCAGCTGCGAATGTTTCAACTGTGATTTCAGCACCAACTTCCAAGCCTTCAACGTTTTTGAATTCACGAATGAAGCGCTTAGGAGCCGTGTTAGCTTTCGCTACATGTCCTTTAGCAGGTTTGTTACTCAATACGTCGCGAAGATCGTCGAAACCAACTTGAACTGCGTTGTAACCATCTGTTTCAACTGTTTTAACTTGAAGAACAACGTTTGGAGCTGCTTCAACAACAGTTACAGGGATCAATTCGCCAGCTTCAGTGAAGATTTGAGTCATTCCCACTTTTTTCCCTAAGATTCCTTTTGTCATGAGAAAATAGTTCCTTTTCTATATTTTTTATTCAAAAAGTTTTTAACGAGCGTTTTTTATGCTCAAGTCTAAGATACAAAGGGCGTCAAACTCAAAGTGAAAATAGGAAACTGACGCAGTGTCTAACAGACACTAGGAAGTTTATCTTTTTCACACCGAGTTTAGCCCGTGTTCAATTAAATTGAAACACCAGCCTCTGCTCTTTTATATTTTAGATTAAAGTTTGATTTCTACGTTTACACCACTTGGAAGATCCAATTTCATCAACGCATCAACTGTTTTTTGAGTTGGGTTAACGATATCGATCAAACGTTTGTGTGTACGCATTTCAAATTGTTCGCGAGAGTCTTTGTATTTGTGAGTCGCACGAATGATTGTGTAGAGGCTACGCTCAGTTGGAAGTGGGATTGGACCCGCAACTTGTGCACCTGTACGAGTAGCTGATTCTACGATTTTTGCAGCCGCTGTGTCAAGCGTACGGTGTTCGTAAGCTTTCAAACGGATACGGATTTTTTTGTTTGCCATCTTTTTCTCCTTTTCGTCTATTTAAGATAATAGGCTAGCTCCACAAGAAAACCGACAGGCGATTGCGTGGCAATGCAACCGAGCGTGTCGCAACCTCTTGCATCAAAGCTAAGGCTGTAATTTACAGCACCATAATAGAATAACACAAAGCCCCTACGATTGCAAGGGATTTGTGAGCTTTTTTTCGTTTTTTTAAGATGAAACTGTTTTCTCTTTTCATCTTTCCAAGATTACGGATTTATATCTATAAAAAACCGTCTTTTCTTCTATATAATGTGTGTCATTTTGACCTTGAATGTATCTTCTGATTGATCTACTAAAATGTCCGCTTTAGACTCGTTTTCTCTATAGTATCGCAGATACTGCTCCCGTCTCATCTGATGGCTAGCCAATACAAAAGATGCATCCCGATTTCTCATAGTCGTATCTCGAGCTAAGCGCCTCTTTAATTCGGTCTCCTCATCCGTGTAGAAACAGATAGTTTTGTCAAAGAGTTCCTTGGGTAGAAATCCCACAGACATCCCTTCAACAATCAGAATTGGTTTGGCTCCAGACAAGACCTCGCTAGCCTTCCACGGTTCATCGATTGTTAAGACATCCATACCTGCCTGCAAGGCGAGAATATCTCTCTGTAAACTTGCCAGTTCATGTGCTACAGGCAGACAAGCTGTCACCTTTTGATCTGGTGCTTGCTTTGGTACTACCAGGTGACGTTCTGAAGTGATATAGGGATCTGTTTCTAGTAAATTTACTGTAGTGGAATCTAGGGCTTGATGTAATTCCTGAGCGAAGGTTGATTTACCTGAAGCCCCATGACCGTAGATCCCTAGCGTCCTAATTCTTCCCGTTTCGATCTCTGAAACCAGTTGTTCTATCAGGTCTTTTTTCTTCATTCTCTCTTCACCTGCTCATAGCTTTCTTTTCCGTCATTAAGTTTGTCCCAAATCACTATTTGACCTTGTTTGAGAGATTTTTGCACATCGATAATTCGTTGATTAGAAGACCCTCGAAACTGGAGCATGAGATTGCGCTTGCTTTTATCATACCGTCCATCGACAAGGATGTCAATCAGCGACAAGAGTTCCAATTTGTCTGGAGTCTCCAGCATCATTTCTTCCCAAGTGTAGCCCGTCCAGGACCAGATGTCTTTGTCTGGCAATTCCTTTCGAATTCGCTTAACGAGAGGTAAGAGGATACCTGTATTAAGAAAAGGTTCTCCCCCCAGCAAGGTCAATCCTTGAACATAGGGCTGGGCAAGGTCTACCATGATTTGTTCTTCTAATTCTGCCGTATAGGGAATGCCTGCGTTGAAAGACCAAGTCGCAACATTATAGCACCCCTCGCAGTGAAACATGCAACCTGATACATAGAGAGAGTTGCGCACACCTTCTCCATCGACAAAGTTAAAAGCCTTGTAATCAATGATTCGCCCTTTACTAAGCTCCTCACTTTTCCATTCACCTGGTTTTGGTGTATTCCATGTCATCCTTTTACTCCAAATCTATCCAGTAACGTTCTACGCCATTGCGAACATCCTCAAAGAGTCCTCCATTTGCCACAATCACCGCCCTACTAGCAGGATTTTCCGTACTACAGGTCACAAGTGCTTTTTTGATGTTCTTTTCCTTGGCGACTTGTAGACCTTGTCGGAGGGATTCTTTCGCATAACCCTTACCTCTTTCAGATGGACGAATGGAGTAGCCAATATGGCCCCCATTTTCTAGTAAGTAGTCATTTAATCGGAGACGAAGATTGAGAAAGCCAAGAGCCTGGCCTGCTACGTCAAAACTAATCAGCTGGATAGCAGGAACCCAGTTTTCAGGAATATTGAGTCCCGCTTCCGCTTGAAGATTTTCTTCTAGCCACTCTTCATAAACAAAATTCTCAGCATCCCAAAACCCGCCATCGTG
Organism: Streptococcus oralis; assembly: GCA_905372585.1. GTDB lineage: Bacteria > Bacillota > Bacilli > Lactobacillales > Streptococcaceae > Streptococcus > Streptococcus oralis_CJ. Next base: position 141,754 of record CAJPPL010000003.1, on the reverse strand, counting down.
GGCTGATTGAGTCTGTTCAAACTCTGCCATCATCTCTAAAACTGTTTCTTTATCTGCCAATATCGGTCTGCGTAGTTCCATATTCCCATCCCACCTAAGAGAAAAGTGAGAGCAGACTCTCACTTTTATTTTTTCTTGCTCTTGTTTAAAAACTGTTCTCTGAGGTTGAGCAAGCGTTCTTTTTTACCTGTCCCACCTTTCGAGTGTTTCTCGTGATAACGGGTCACTTGTGCGCGTCCCTTATCGTCTAATTGGTATTTCCCCATTGCGTTTCCTTCTAATTTGTTACTTCATGTCCGGCTGTTTTAATAGTTGAACCGTTCATGTGTTTGACACGCGCAGCGATTTCCTTGTGGCGTCCATTAACCATCGGACGCGCTTGAGGATTTCCCAGATAACCACACGTACGTTTGACCACATCTACTGTTTTAGGGTCGCTATTGCCACAGTTGGGACAAGCAAAGCCTCGCTCAGTTGGTTCAAAATCCCCTTCAAAGTCACACTTGTAGCAACGATCAATCGGAGTATTGGTCCCTAGATACCCTACACGATCATAGGCGTAGTCCCAGACAGCTTCCAAGGCTTTTGGATTTTGTTGGAGAACTGGATACTCACAGTAGTGGATGAAACCACCTGTTGCACCTGCTTCTGGATAAGCCTTCTCAAAGTCCAATTTTTCAAACGGCGTTGGATTTTTACGAACATCATAGTGGAAAGAGTTGGTGTAGTATTCCTTATCTGTGATGTCAGGAATAGAACCAAACTTTTCTGTATCCAAGCGACAGAAGCGATCTGTTAGACTTTCAGACGGTGTCGAGTAGATAGAGAAATGGTAATCATATTGATCTGACCACTCTTCCACACGTCGTTTCATATCACGAATGATGTCAAGCGTGAATTCCTTGGCTTCAGGATTGCTTTCCCAGCTATTACCAAAGAAGACCGTCGCCACTTCATACAAACCGATGTAGCCCAGCGAAACTGTCGCACGGCGATTCTTAAAGAGCTGATCAACACTTTCTTCTTTTCCGAGACGGCGACCGAAGGCTCCGTACTGATAGAGGATAGGGGCATTCGCTGGTGTTGCTTCCTTGGTCCGTTCAACACGGTAAACCAGAGCATCTTCTGCGATGTTCATACGTTCGTTGAAGATTTCCCAAAACTTATTCAGATCCCCTTCAGACTCGAGGGCGATACGAGGCAAATTGACCGTCACAACACCTAGATTCATCCGACCTGAATTGACCTCGACACCATTCTCATCTTTCCATCCTTGGAGGAAGGAGCGACAACCCATAGGAACCTTGAAAGAACCAGTCAGTTCGATAATCTTATCATAGGACAAAACATCTGGGTACATCCGCTTGGTTGCACACTCGAGGGCCAACTGTTTGATGTCGTAGTTAGGTGAACCTTCCTCTAAGTTAAGTCCTCTTTTAAGCGTAAAGATGAGTTTAGGGAAGATGGCTGTGCGGTGTTCTGAACCAAGCCCCTTGATACGAATGGTCAAGATAGCTTTTTGAATTTCCCGTTCAAAACGACTAGTTCCTAGACCAAAACCGAGCGAAGTAAAAGGTGTTTGTCCATTTGAAGTGAAGAGAGTGTTGATTTCATACTCAAGAGATTGCATGGCATCGTAGATGTCCTTTTGGGTTTTCTTCCAAGCGTAATCTTCACGTTTCTCGGGCAAGACCCACTCTTCCGCATCCTTGAGGTGCTTTTGGTAATTCTTCTCTGCATAAGGCGCCAAGACTTCATCAATACGGTCAGCTGAGCAGCCCCCGTACTGGCTAGAAGCAACGTTGGCGATGATTTGTGAAATTTGAGCTGTCGCAGTCTGGATAGACTTGGGATTCTCTACCTCTGCATTTCCAATCTTAAAACCATTTTCCAACATGCCTTTAAAATCAATCAAACAGCAGTTGGTCATCGGAGTGTAGGGGCTGTAGTCCAAGTCATGATAGTGGATATCCCCTTTTTGGTGAGCATTAGCTACGTGCTTAGGAAGCATTTGCAGCCCGATTGATTTCCCAACAATCCCTGCTGTCAAATCACGCTGAGTATTAAAGACATCACTGTCTTTATTGGCATTTTCATTGACAACTGCTTGATCTTTATTGAGCAGTTTATGGATACTAAAGTTGATATCTGTCGCTTTTGAGCGCTCAAAATCCCTTTGTGTCCGATAAGTGATATACTCCTCAGCCAGCGCATACTCTTTGGCTTCAAGGAGTTCATGCTCTACGACATTTTGAATTTCGTAAATCTTGACACCTTGAGGGAAGCGGCTGTGAATTTCCATCACGATTCTTTCAACTAGACCATTTAGGCGTTTTTCTACTAGAGGCGTAACGTCCATAACCTTTTCCGCCGCCTTGTGGAGAGCCTTGTCAATCTTGTCTACATCAAACACCACACGTCTACCATCTCGTTTTTCAACGAACAAGGTGGGAACGGTTGCAAGCTTTTCTTCTAATACAATCATATCCATGCTCTTTTCTAAAATATTGTTGAATTGTTTATATTCAGTATTATACCACTCTAAAAATAAAAATCAATATCTTGTGTTAAAAATCCTAAAATTTTTAAAATTCCACAAGATATTGATTTTTTGTTATTTTGATTTATAAAGTTTGAACTCGCTAGTATCTGTCTGAACAAGCTCATAGTTTTCACTGAGCCAGCTCTCTACATCTGACCACAAGGCAACTTTTTGATTGACCACAATCATCTTCGGTTGATTCTCTTTCAGGTCATTCATCAGTTTGGTTTTATTTTCATCGCTTGCAGTATAGAGTGTTGGAGTTGATAGAGAAGTCGGCGCCAAGCGTTCACTTGCACGGTAGAAATCAGGACGATCATCCCAAGCATAGACACGATCCTCAGAACTCGTTTGTTGTTTGACCACGCTGGCAAGACGTTCTCTCTCCTGATAAGTCGCTGGGTGCGAAAGGTAGCGACTCACAATAGGAAGAACAATGAGGTAGGCAAGGGCAATCAGTGGTAGATAGAAATTTCCTTTAAGGAAAGAAGTTTGTTTCTCACGTCTTCTTCTACGACGACTCTCTCCATCCGAAACATCTTCCTTGATTCCGGTCAGAAGGAGCAAGACCAAGAAAGGAATTAGCACCACAAGACGAGTACCGTTGATAGGTTCTTTGGAGAGAATCAAGATTCCCAAAGAAACCAACAATCCCAAGCTAGCAGCAATTGAGAGGGCATATTGCTTGGCTGGTTTTGACTGGAACAAACCTGCAAAGAGCAAACTAAGGGAACCTAGCCCAATGGCAAGTAAGCCGTAGAAGGCTGCATTTTCAAGCAAATGCGAGTTTGAAAAGAGGCTAAGAGTATTTACCGGATACAAGGTCTGGCTAATGGCATCTCCAAAACTACCTGTCCACACTGTATAGTAGCCTAAAGGATAGAATAAGAGTGAAAATCCTAGGGCTGACGCAAAGAACTGATATAGACCATGAACAAAGTGACCTTTGCCTAGATTAAAGCCGATAATCCCCAAGGCCAGTACAGCCGCAAACAAGGCGGTTGGGATTGGCGCAAGGAAGAAAGCGAGAGCAAGGCTCATCCCCACTCGTACAAATCCTTTGTCGTCCTTTGGAAAGGCGAGATAATTTGTAACGACGCTCAGGGCATAAAATAGGAAAGGCAGGGCTAGCAAAAGAGCATAACCGCCACCAAAAGCGAGGCCCGCTACAAGCAAGTATAAAATAAAGACAACTCGCTTCGCTTCCTTTTCTTGGCCGACAAGAGTATCCGCAGCCTTAAAAAGAAAAACACCTGCTCCAAACAAGGCCAACCACTCAACCAAAGCAATCAGAATACTGCCTTGAAAAAGGTAGGTTAGCACATAATAGAGCAATCCCTCCGTCCCAAAATAATCTGTATACATTTGACCATTTTGATGCAAGGCCCAACCGGTATAAAGATCCTGGGTTTGTTGCGGACTGACTAAACCAAAAATAAAAGGCAGGGCAACCGAAATGGCTGTGGCCACTAAACTCCAAAGCAAAATACTAAAAAAGGGAATGGGAGCTCCTTCTCGTTTCTCTGGCACTGACCAGTCTTGGTAATGAGATTCTTCTTGTTTCTCATCTATTTTCCCGTATACGTTCATTCAATTTCTCCTCTAAGTTTATCTGTTTTAGTATATCAAAATCTTACAGGAATGTCAGCTTGGGATTGATATTTGCTTAATTTCTTATCCAATATCGCAAAGCGTTCGATTTCACGAAAACGATGTAACCTACTAGCTTTATACTCTTTAAAAAAATCTTCATCTTCTAGATTGAGCATTGTTTTCTCCTTTACCTATCTATTCGTAAGAAGAAAAAATAAGATCCAGCCTTGGGCTAGATCTTGGTCGATAGTTAGAGCATAGGTGCAAACAACTGGACAATTTCCTTGATTAGGCTTTGATACCAGCTGGTTTTGATAGTGTGAGGATAAATTTCTTGAGAAACTTTAAAAATCTCTTCGAAGTCTCTTTCAATATCGATGATGGACTGCGTTCTATAAAGTAAGACGGCATTTTCATAGTGGTGGAGCAAGCTCCGATAGTCAAAATTGATGGTCCCCACAGTAGCTGCCTCTCCATCGACAAGCATTTGCTTGCTATGAAGGAATCCCGGACTGTACTCGTAAATGCGAACTCCAGCAGACAACAAGTCAGGATAGGCTCCACGAGTAACCAATTGGATGACCTTCTTATCTGGGATACAAGGCGTCACAATTCGCACATCTACCCCTCTCAGAGCTGCATTTTTGATGCTTTCTGTGAGATCATAGTCCGCAATCAGATAGGGTGTCGTGATATAAACATAGTCTGTAGCTTGATTGATAAGATTTTGATAGACCGTTTTCCCAACCTGAGATCGGTAGATGGGCTTTGGTCCACTACTATAGGGAATACAGAGCCCCATCCCGTCTTTGGGTTGATTTTCAAGATGGTATTGGTCAAAGTCGCTAATCTCTCCACGATTGATATACCAGGTGGATAAAAAGAGTCTGGTAAAAGTCTTTACTGCTGGACCATCCAACCGAATACCGCTATCCTTCCAGTAACCAAAGCGTTCGATATGATTGATATACTCGTCTGCTAGATTGGCACCACCTGTATAAGCAATCTGCCCATCGATAATCATGATTTTACGGTGGTCACGGTTGTTATAGGCGACGGTCAAGCGCGGAATCACCTTGTTAAATTTATGGGCTTCAATCCCTCGGCTACGAAGCTGGATGGTATAATCCCCAGGTAAGGTTGCCATGCATCCAATATCATCATAAAGAAGCTTAACTTCCACTCCTTGAGCGGCCTTTTCTTCCAAAATCTCTAAAATACTATTCCACATCAAGCCTTCTTCGATGATATAGTATTCAAGAAAGATAAATTTCTCCGCTTTCTTGAGATCCTCTAGCATCTGATGCCACATACTTTCACCAGAGGCAAAAAAATGCGTATCCGTTCGATTATAGACATCTGCATTCGTGTCCATGCTGAGGAGAGATTTGATAACCCCGTAAGCCGACTTGTCTTGTTCCTTTAACTCCAAACGGAGAGCTCTGCTATTGTCCTCTCGGTGAACCATTGATTGGAGCTGCTTTAGTTGCTTCATTTCTTTTTTAGATAAACGACGCTCTCCAAACATGATATAGAGTAAGGGACCAAACACTGGCACAAAGGCTACTAACAACCATGTTACCTTACTCTCAGGATTCATAGATCGATTAACAATCGATACAATGGTCGCTAAGCTCACTAAAATGACTAGGATAATCCAGACAATTGGAGCCATCTGGCCTAGATAGAGAAACAAACCAAAGACGATAAACAACTCTGCCAACATAATGGTAATACTAAAACCATACTTGGACATGAGTAGCTGCATTTTTCTAGCTGTCATACATCCCCTTCCTTTTCTAACATTCTCCTTAACTGCTTGATAAACTAATGTTTCTACTAGTATACCTCAGTTCAGGGGTAGATGGCAACCTTTTACCTTTGCTCAAGTTCCAGTCGTTCCGTGTTTAGATGATTATTACAATTTCAGAGCCAACATATTGACCGTCATACCAGCTGCAGTCCCCATAAGGTAGACGACATCTCCCTCCTTGATAAGTCCATGCTCCAAAGAATAAGCCAAGCCAAACGGTACAGAGACTGACACCATATTTCCATAGTCAGTGACGAGATTGAGGTACTGATCCTCAGCCACACCTAGTTTTTCCATGACCAAAGGAAGAGCACGACTTGCTTGGTGAGGAATGATATAGTCCACGTCTGCCAAGGCTAGCTGTGTTTTTTCTTGAAACTCTTCAAACATGACTGGGATTTTACGAGCAGACAAGAGGAGGATTTTCTTCCCCTTCATGTCAAACATATAGTTGGTCTTCGTCGCTTCAGAATACTCTTTTGGTTGAAAAGAAGTCAGACCTCCACGAATCTCCGTATCGTGAGCCCCTTCTGACCAAGTACGTTGGAGACTAGCAATGACCCCTTTTTCCTGATGACTTTTTTGGAAAATAAAGGCTGCTGCCCCATCACTAAAGAGTTCAAAACTTTCTTTTTGCTTGGGATTGAGCCCTAAACTACCAACCTCACTAGACACAATCAAGACACGATTGTATTCGCCCGCCTCAATCAAGTGGGACATGGTCGATAGAGCAGAAATAAAGCTAGTACAGGTCGTATTGATATCCATAGCTGGAATAGAGAGTCCTTTTGCCACGCGCTCATGAATCAAGGCAGCAGTACAAGGAATAGGCTGAACTCCAACTGCACTAGCTGATACAAGGCAATCGATATCTTTAATATCTAAATTTGCATGTTCCAGCGCACGCTGAATCGCTACCTCTGCCAAGTCGAGCTGCGTTTCTTCATTTTCAACTACACGATAACGGGTCTGGTCTTTAAATTGAACTGTATGCTTTGGAAGGCAAATGCCATAACCTGCGATTTCTACATGTCTTTTTACTTCTGTCATTGTCTTTTTTCCTTTCATAAACGTTGGATACGTTTGAGTTTACGGCTAGTATCCCAGTGATAATCTGAAAATTGGATTTGAGGAATTATGAACTCTTTTTGCTGGGCCAAGAGTTGGAACTGTGCTAAAATTGCTGTCTCTACGTCCTCATCTCGTCGGCTTAAACAAACTTCCACTAATTTCTCAGAATGTTGCTTAACTTGATAATCTCCTACATTCTCCACAAAGAGGATACAACGTCTGATAAAGTCTGGATAAATCGTTACCTGCCCCCCATTCTGCCCTTCAAAGTAGAAGATATCATCAGAACGTCCTTCGACCTTGTCAATCCGTGTATAGTAGGAGCCACAGGAACAAGGCTCCGGATTTTCAACCAAGATATCATTGAGCTGGTAGCGATAAACAGGCTGACTACTTCGTTTAAAGTCCGTAATCACTGGATAAAAACGGTGGTCATCTAGATACTGCTTTTCCACAAAGATAATGTCTTCGTTGAGATGCAGATTACCAGCTGAGCAAGTGCAGGCTAGGAAACCTTCTGTCGCCTGATAAACTTGGTCAATGATGGATAGAGAAAAGGCTTCTGCGATCCGTCCCCTATCACTATCTTCCAAGATTTCCGCCACCGAAACGATTTTTTGTGGGTGAATAGCTAACTCTCCATCCTTGAGACGCTTGCTCAATTCAATCAACATCGAGGCTGGCGCCACAATAATCGTTGGTTGATAGTTGTTGAGTCGCTCTATATGCTCATCTGTATGTTTGAAAATATCAAAATACTCTAGACGAATGAGCGCTGTATTGATGGTCTGATAGAGTTCATTATCAGCTCTCAGGAAAAAGGCGATGCGGTGTCCAAAAAGCTGACCCTTGGGCAACATCTTTGCCAAGATAGCTGCAGCCCACATACTTCGCTCTTTCTCTGTTGTGATAAAGAGCCCCCGATGTCCAGACGTCCCTGAAGACAGACCGACGGCTACTTCGCCTTTAAGTTCAGTGAAGTCACGGGTCTTCTCACTTTCAATAGCCAAGCTCAAGGCTTCATCACGATCCACTCCTTGGGTGTTGAGCTCATTGAAATGTTCCATCATAAATGCCTTGTCCATATGATCAAAGTTGCTAGGAACTCCATTTTTAAAGTAGGGCGACTCTCGCTTTAAAAAGTCCATATAGTTAGTTAATTGCTTTTTCTGATAGTTTTCTACAGCTTCTCGAGATTTGAAATGATGAAGCCAACGAGTTTGGATAAAGGTTTTAAGAAAGGTTATTTTTTTCATGTAGGATTGACTCTATCCTTTCTACAGGATCATGGCTAACAACTACCTCAATACCGGCCTTTAAGACTTCCTCCAGAAACTCTGTCCCCCTGATATAGTCGGCCCTATTATCCTGGACCAAGGAAGGAATCAGGTGCATCTGCTTGGTGTAAGGTAAGAGGTCAATTCCCCAACAGAGGTCCGCTGCAATGAGGAGATTAAGGTCTGGAAAATATAGACAGGCTTGCCCCCTAGCATGCCCGTCAACAGAGGCTACTAGGATACTGCCATCTCCAAAAAGATCACAAATTGGACGATAGGGAAAAGTTGAAACTTGCTGGTCAGCTCTGATAATGGTTAGATTTTTCTCAAAAGAAGCAGGTAAAAACTCCTTGAAAATCAAGTCTTTCAATTTGGGTTTTTGGTAGACTTCATATACTTCTTTTGTCAAGATAAAGGTTGCATGAGGAAAGAAACTAGCTCCTCCCAGATGATCTGGATGTAGGTGTGATAGAAGAACATAGTTAATTTCTTCTGGTTTGATTCCCTTCGCTTCCAGTAAACGTGAAATTTGGTCCTTCTCCGTCATTTGAACGGGCGTTCCTAGCCGATAGAAACCATAGCGAAGCCGGGTCTTAATATCGTAATGATAGCCTGTGTCATAGAGGAGATAGCCCTTGTCCCTGTGTTTGATAAGAAAAACACCTGCTGGAAAGGTCATCTTTTGATTCTTGACTCCCTTAAATAGCAAACCTGTGTAGCTGGTACAGTAGCCTGCTGGGAAATAATCAATGCTTTCGATAATCTTGGACATATTGTTCAATCCCTTCCGAAATACTGATTTGAGGGCGATACTCCAAGTCTCGCTCCGCCTTGCTGATGTCCAGCGTCTGACTATAACGGAGCAGATAATAGGTATAGCGTGTCAGAGGCGGTTCACCTTTGAGTTTCAAGACCTTATACAGAAACTCTAAACTACTAGCAATAACTGAAAGAAGAGGAGCTGGCACTTTTCTGTATGTTATTGGATAACCCAACTCTCTCAAGGTTTCTTCAATCAAATCCTTAAAGGTTCTTGATTCCCCATTGGTAATATTATAAACTTCGCCACTAGCTTGAGGAGTCTCTAGTGCCAAGCGAATTGCCAGAGCGACATTTTCCACACAGGTCATATCCATAAGCTGACGACCGTCTCCTATTAAGGGAATGCCAATCTTCTGACTGAGTTTGAGAACTCGGGGCAAAATACTGGTATCCCCAATCCCAAAAAGCCCACGAGGTCGTAAAATAATACTCGGAACATCGGGATAATCCTTAAACAGCTTCTCCGAAGCCAGCTTACTACGAATGTAGTTGTTCAGATTATTTTCCTGAGGCGCAGCACTTTCTTTGATAGCTAGCTGATCTCGAGGCGCAGCATAGATGCTAGGCGAGGACACATAAACCAAACGCTGAATACCAGCCTCTCGGCAAGCATCCAGAACATACTTGGTCCCTAAGACATTTGTCTGGTAGAAATCCTCCCAAGCACCCCAAACGGTAGAAAGAGCACCCGCATGCACAACCATGTCCATCCCCTGACAAGCCCGAGCTAAATCCTCTTGCTTGGTCAAATCTCCCTGAAAAAATGCCACAGAGGAGTTCTCTAAAGACTGACCCACCTTGCGATTGCGTCCAAAAGCGCGTACCTGATAGCCCTGCTGACTGAGCTCTTCAACAACATACTTGCCTAGAAAGCCCGTAGCACCTGTTACCAATACTTTCTTCATTTTTTACTTCTCCTTGTCCCCTAAGAGCCGATGTATTTCGCTCTTCAGAATCTCTGTTGGCTGATAGATTTGAGCTGCACGACTAAGTTTGTTCAAGTCTGCCCAGTCATCTCTAGCCAACAACTCATCAAAGGCGCGTCCAATCGCTTCCGTATCCTCTCGTTTAGCAGTCAAAGCAATCCCTGCCTCTAATCCACGAACTGCATAGTCATACTGATCATAGTCATGGGGGAGAATCAAGGCAGGCTTACCATAGATGATACACTGGTAAAAAATACCCGCACCACCATGATGAATCACATAATCCATCTGAGGAATGTACTCCTTATAGGGAAGATAGGATACCACAGAAACATTGTCCATGAGCTCTTCACATTGGAAGTCTTGTCCGCCAAACCCCAGAGTCACAAAGAAGTGGCAATCTGGATGTGCTTCTGCCAATTGTTGTGTCTGACAGAGGAGATTGTCTTTGGCCCATGCTAGCTGAGTGCCACAGGAGACAAGGACCTTCTTATAACCTGCATAAGGAGACAAATCGAGGGGATAATTTTCTGCCCTCTCAATCGAAGAGCCAAAAGGTCCCACCCAAAGGTAGTGCTCTGGAAAACCACTTTTCAGCTCCAACTCTTTCATCCCAATTCCCAAGATGGAATAGGGTGAATAGATGGTTTCCTGACCTTTCTGATTGTAAAGTTTAAAATCGTAACGTTTCAATCGTTCTCTCAATAAAAAGCTTACGATTCGTTTCCCTAAACGAGTCCCTTTTCTTCCTAGCCATTGCAGACCAGATTGGAAAGATGTTTTTGGACTGCCCAATCCTCCAAAGAAACAAGGCGGTCCATCTGTCGTTTCAATGGCAAACTGTGTCGCCATCGTGGTAATCCAGGGAATATTCAACTGTTCCGCAACAAGTCCTCCAGAGAGGGTTATAAAGTCCGCAATCACAATATCCGGTCTATTTTCCTGCCACTCTTGCACTAATTGATCTGAAACCACATTGATCAAATCAAGACTAGCTGACAACTGTCGATAAGCAGAAAACAGGTTTAATTGACCTTCATTGTTGGCTACACGCTCAAACTCATCTACACAATTTTCTAAAATGGAAATCACTCGGAATCCCATCTCCTCTGCTACAGTTTTTCGTTGCGGTCCTGTAAATAATCGAATCTCATACAAGGGATCCTTCAACAAGGGTGCAAGTAAATTCAGTGTTGGGAAGAGATGCCCACTTAAGGGTACTACAACCACATCAATTTTGATTTTTCTCATATGTCTAGGATAGCAAATTTTAAAAAAAAGAACTACCAAAATGATAGTTCTTTCCAATATTATTTATATTTTGAAGAATAAGTTCCTTCCACTCTACTTAGTCTTTAAAAAAGTTCTTTGTAGAGAGCAATGGTTTCTTCTAAAGTTGGCATAAATGGATTGCCTGGCGCACATGCATCAATCAAAGCATTCTTAGAAAGGTAGTCAAAGTCAAAGTCTTTTTCTTGGATACCGAGTTCAGTGAGTTTCTTCGGAATACCAACAGTTTCAGAAAGTTTCTCAATCTCAGCGATAGCATAGTCAGCACATTCTTGGTCTGTTTTCCCTTCAACATGGAGTCCCAAGGCCTTGGCCACATTGCGGAAAGCTTCTGGTACACGCTTGGCATTTTCACGTTCTACAACTGGGAGAAGCATGGCACAGCAGACACCATGTGGCAAGTTATATACCGCACCGAGTTGGTGAGCCATAGAATGAACATAACCCAAACCAGCATTGTTAAAGCTCATACCACCGAGGAAGATGGCATTGACCATACCCTCACGCGCTTCAATATCTTGGCCATTTGCCACAGCACGAGGAAGATACTCCTTGATGAGTTCAATCGCTCCGATAGAAAGTTTCTTGGTCACATTATAAGCACCTGGTGTTACCAAGGCTTCGACAGCGTGAGTAAGAGCATCCATACCTGTCGCTGCTGTCAATCCTTTCGGCTTTGAAAGCATGAGTTCTGGATCATTGACAGAGATGAGGGCGAGGCTGTTCTTATCAACCATTACCATCTTGACCTTGCGCTCTTCGTCAGTAATAACATAGTTAATAGTGATTTCTGCAGAAGTTCCAGCTGTTGTATTGATTGCAACCACTGGCAAGCCTTTTTTAGCAGACTTGTGAAGACCTTCGTAGTCCTGTGGTTTTCCACCATTTGTAGCGATGATAGAGATACAGCTAGCCGCATCCTGAGGAGATCCTCCTCCAAGACTGATGATGAAGTCACATCCATGCTCTTTCAGGGCAGCCACTCCATCTGTGACATTCTTGCAAGTCGGATTTGACTCCACATCGCTAAAAATCACATATTCGACCCCTTCAGCATCTAATGGTTTTAGGACCTTAGGTAAAATATCACTGCCTTCGATGAACTTATCTGTCACCAAAAGGGCCTTCTTATACCCCAATTCCTTGATATACGGACCTACTTCATTTACAACACCTTTACCGATAAGGTTAACTGCCGGAACGTAAAATGTAGCCATATGCTTTTCCTCCTGCGCCTCTGCGCTAATTGATTATTTACTATAAGTATACGACCTTATAAGAAGTTTTACAAACATTTGTAAGCGTTTTAAGTAAAAAGTTAGTAAAGAACACCCAACCCTTTTTTCAAGAAAAAAGCTCCAAAAAGATAGCTTTCATCTCATTGGAACTTTTACTTAATCATTATTGCTTAGTTAATACCTCTCGGTCAGATGCCTCTCGGTCCATATCATCGATAATCAATTGATTACCATTAACCGTGTAAATTTTGACATCATCACCGATAATGACACGTTGATTTTCTGGCTCAAAGCTGACTTGCTTGATTTCCTTATCTCCATCTGGCTCGACCTCAGTCCATGTACCAGTTTTACCTGTTACAACAAGAGTGATTTGGTCATTCTCATCCTTTCCAGTATAGGTACCATCGATATTCGTAGGTTGAGCTACAGTAGTGTCCTGACTTGAGGATGCCTGCGGTTGACTAGCACTTGTCGTAGCGCTAGAAGATGATTCTTGTTGAGTAGATGATTGCTGAGCAGATTGCTGGGTAGGGGCTTGTGCCTTAGGTCCACAAGCTGCTAAAAGACTAAGAATTGCTAGGGAAGCAATAGAAAGTGTGAATGTTTTCGTTTTCATAGCGATTTCCTTTCTTTTGTGCCAATGTTTTGCTGGAATCGTTTCCAGATATACATCCTACCTACAGTATAGCAACATAAACCTAGAAGGTCAACTAATCTCGTCGCTTCCTACCAAACTCGCTCGGACTTCTGAGATAAAGTAGAGTGAACCCGTCACGAAAAGCAGGTCCTGGCCATTGGCCTTATCTTCAAATTCTCTGATAAAATCGCCATAGGAAGAAATCAAATCGTAAGCTACCACATCCTTTTCATCCAGAGAGCCTTGGTAGTCAAAGCCTGTTATCTTAAGTTCCACCTCAGGCAACTGCTTAGATAGATAGCCTAGCATCCCCTGATAATCCTTGCGTTTAAGGGCGCCAAAAAGAATGCGAATTTGATAACCTTGCTGGATTTTCCCTTGGATAAACTCAACTAGACGAGTCAAGGCTGGCAGATTGTGAGCCCCATCTAGGTAGATTTGCGGACGAATCCGTTCCAATCGACCTGCCCAGTGGGTCTCTTGCAAGGCCCGTCTGACAAGCACTTCTTCGACCCTTTCACCTCTTGACGCCATAAACAGAAGAAAAGTTTCCAAAGCCAAGGCAGCATTTTCTTGCTGATAAACACCTTCCAAACTGATTTCAAGTTGTGAAAAACTCGCTAGGCTACTTGAAAAATCCCCAGCATTCAAGGAGAAGTCTCGCCCAGCTTGATAGAGATCCACAGTTAACTCTCTTGCTGTATTTTGACAGACAAGCTCCGCTTCTGGAGTAAGCTTGGCAATGACCGCCTTCTTGCCAGCCTTGAAAATGCCAGCTTTCTGCTCGGCTATTTCCTCCAGATTATCGCCCAAGGTCTCCTGATGATCTAGCCCAATGGAAGTAATAACTGCAATCTCTCCTGTTACGACATTAGTAGTATCAAGTAGACCACCTATCCCCACTTCTAGCAAAACCAAATCCACTCCCTGCTCTTTAAAGTAAAGCAAGGCAATCAAGGTCAACAACTCAAAGAAAGACAATTGATCATGCGTTTCTAAGAGAGTTTTCTCCATCTCTTTGACTTGGTTAGCTATACGGACAAAGTCTTCCTCCGCGATCGGTTGTCCATTGATACAGATTCGATCATGGATACTGATGATATGAGGAGAGGTAAAAGTACCAACTTTTTTACCATGAGCAACAAACAGCTCCCTCATAAAAGCAATAGTTGACCCTTTACCGTTAGTCCCTGTTACATGGATAATAGGATATGTCTTCTCAGGATTCCCCAACAAATCCACCGCTCGTTGCATTCGTCCAAGTCCAGATCTAAAGTTTAAACCAATCCGACTATGAAGCCATTCTTCTACTTCAAACATACATGTCTCCTTAACAAAAGTCCAATCAACTACCGCATCAAAGTATGATTACAAATAAAAAGCGAGGTCGGGACTAAAATCCCGACCTCTTACCTGGTTAGCTAATCACTAGCTACTATGAATTTCAACGTGGGCTAAAAACGTCCACCGGACGTTCCTGCGTTTCTAATTTCTGGCGCAGGGCTAAAAACATCCACCGGATGTTCCAACTCTTTCTAGTTTCTAGGAGTTGGGGTGATACAGTCTCCCAGACTGTATCACTCCTCCATAAAGCTGTTGAAGACTTCTTCAATCATGTTCCATTCGTCTTCTGAGTCTTCTGGGATTGGTTGCAATTCGCCTTCTGTTCCGTCTTCATTTTCGATGAATGAGTAAGCTTGGATTTCAACTTCACCATTTTCATCTTCTTCTGCGTTAACTGGCACTAGCAGAACATAGTTTTTACCAAATTCTTCTTTTCCATCAATGGTCAAAAGGATTTCAAATAAAGTTTCATTTCCTTGTTCATCAACAAGTGTAATCAATTCACGTTCTTCGTGATCATGGTTGTGATCGTGTGACATAGTTTCTCCTCTGTCTTAAAATTTTCTATCTAAATAATTTTGCAAAATCAGCTGAGCAGCCAACTTATCAATAACTTTCTTGCGTTTGTTACGACTGATATCTGCTTGCTCAATCAGCATACGTTCCGCAGCGACAGTCGTCAGACGCTCATCTTGATAGTCTACTGGTAAACCAAAAAGCTCCTCTAATTTTGCTCCGTAGGCTTGACTAGCTTCTACCCGCGGTCCACTGGTATTGTTCATGTTTTTAGGCAGACCAACTACAAAGCGTTCTACCTTATAGCTGTCAACCAATTCCTTGATCCGGTCAAAACCAAACTGGCCCTGGTCCTCATTAATCTGGATGATTTCAAGTCCCTGAGCGGTGAAGCCTAGGGGATCGCTAATCGCCACCCCTACTGTTTTTGAACCGACGTCCAATCCCATAATTCTCATAGATTATAGATCGACTCCTTGTCCCTTAAGGTAGTAGCGTACCAATTCTTCAACAATTTCATCACGCTCATACTTACGGATTTGATTTCGCGCATTGTTATAACGAGGAACGTAGGCAGGGTCACCACTCAATACATAACCGACGATCTGGTTAATCGGATTGTAGCCCTTGTCGTTCAAAGAAGCATAGACGTCTGTCAACGTTTCGCTAATTTCTTTCTTATTGGAATCATCCAATTTAAACCGTACAGTTTCTTCAGTAAATCCCATTCTAACACCCTCTTTCCTTAGAATAGTACTATTATAGCACATTCCCTGACGTTCTACAAATAAGTCAGTCGATTAATTTGGATTTTCTATTGTTCTGTCGCCCCATTTGCCACTCTATCTGCAATATATTGGCTAGGTTCGTTTTTTAAGAGATTTTCAAGGCCGATATTTTTTAAATATTCCAGCTGAGATGCCTTTTTGACATCCAATACTTGAAAATCATAAGTCGTTGTCGTCTGGATTTCTGTCTCGCTGAGTAGCTTGGTTTCCAGTTTGAATCCTGCTAGTTTGCGTGCCTCTTGGATGGTCTCATCCTTTTCTTCCGCTTCTAGAAGCGCTTTTTGCGTCTCCTCTAGGCCATTTTCAGAGATAAAGGTCTTGAGTTCATCCCCGACAGGTCGTTTTTGCTGGATGGTCAAGGTCAAAAACTGATTGCCTTTATAAGTAATGGTCTGAATCTGCTGCGTTCCATTTTCTGACTTCGGCATCAGCAAGGTCTTGGTGACAACCGTATTCTTTTCGGCATTGTCCAAAACGGGAAGGTTGGATTGGATGGGGTCAGATGCTGTTGTGGAAGCAGCAGGAGTTTCCTTTTTTTGCCCACATCCCGCAAGCAAAAAGAGGAGAGCAAAACTAGCAATTAGTAACTTTTTCATAATTCCTCACATGATTTTAAAACAAAAGAGCAAACAAGGCCAGGAGTCACTCCCAGCCTTGATGTTTTATAGAGCTGCACGTAGACGTGCTTCTGCATTTTCTACATTACGGACAGAGCGTGGCAAGAAGGCACGGATATCATCTTCTTTATAGCCGACTTGTAGGCGCTTCTCGTCAACGAGAATCGGACTCTTTAAGATCCGTGGTGTTTCCATGATTAAGTTGAGCACTTCATTGACACTCAAATCCTCGATGTCAACTCCAAGTGCCTTAGCGTAGCGGTTTTTTGACGAAACGATACTGGCAATTCCATTATCTGTTTTCGTGAGAATATCTAATAACTCTTCTCTTGTAATTCCTTCTTTACCGAGATTTTGTTCTTTATAACTTAACTGGTGGGCATTGAGCCAGGTTTTCGCTTTTTTACAGCTAGTACAACTTGAGACTGTATAAATTTTGATCATGTACCTACCCCTTTCGCTACATGTTACTATCAGTTTAGTCTATTATACCATAAAAAACATCCGACTTGCGACCTATTTTTAAAAAAAATTAACTTTTTTCGCGATTTTCGTACTTTTTTCTTGACAAAATCAATTTATAACCAACTTTTAAATTTTTTGATATACAATCGTTTTACAACTGTAACACTTATCATATAGAGAACGATAATCAAAAGCAAAAAGAGGAAATAAATTGGTTCCAAAGGGGTTAAATGAAGCAGGCTAGCAATTGAAGAGTAGGGAAGGAAGGTCACAAAACTAGCTGCTAGCAAGGTTGTTCCAAGAACAAACCATGATGGACGACTTTGTAAGAAAGGAAGTTTTGCTGAACGAAGCATATGGATAACCATGGTTTGGGACCACATGGATTCAATGAACCAACCTGTCTGGAACAAAATAATAAAGCCCGTTGCAGACTCTGCTCCGTGAGCATAGGCTTGACCTGTCGCCATTGGGACAATGACAAAATAGAGCAAGATAAAGGTCAAAATATCAAAGGCAGAAGAAATCGGACCCATCCAAATCATAAAACGAGTAATAGACTTAGCTTCCCACTTATGAGGATGTTTCAAAAAGTCTTCATCCACATTATCAAATGGCAAGGCAATGCAAGAAAGATCATAGACGAGGTTTAACACAATCAAGTGAATCGGAGCCATAGGAAGGAAAGGTAAAAAGATACCAGACACTAACAGAGAGAAAATGTTCCCGAAATTAGAGCTGACCGTCATCTTGATATATTTGGTCATGTTGGCATAGACTTTGCGTCCTTCAACCAGCCCTTTTTCAAGCACCATCAAATCCTTATCTAGCAAAATGACATCAGCCGTTTCTTTGGCAATATCTACTGCTGTATCAACCGAAATCCCCACATCGGCCACTTTCATAGAAGGGGCATCATTGATCCCATCTCCCATATAGCCGACACAATGTCCATTCGATTTGATTTGTAAAATGATTCGTGCTTTTTGATCCGGAGAGAGTTTGGCAAAGACCGTCACTTTCTCAACTGCTTGAGCCAACTCTTCGTCCGTCATGGCATCAATATCAGAACCCAACAAGATTTGATCAACGTCTAAACCAACTTTTTCGCAAACTGCTTGGGTTACCTTCTCATTGTCTCCCGTCAAGATCTTTGTTTGAACACCGTGTTCTAACAAAGCTTGGATAGCAGGTGCTGCTGATGGTTTTGGTGGATCTAGAAAGGCAAGATATCCTGTTAGAATCATCTCTTTTTCATCTTCAACGGAGTAAGCAAAACCTTCTTTTAGGCCTGTTTTATAGGCGACTCCCAAGACTCGCAAGCCTTGTTGATTAAGTTGATCTACTTCTTTTAAGATTTCCACTCGGATATCATCCGTCAGAGGGCTAATCTGACCTTGATATTCCACATGGGTTGAAATCGCAAGCATTTCCTCTAGAGCACCCTTGGTTACCAAACTAACAACTTCGTTCTCATCCTTGACGATGACACTCATCCGTCTGCGTTCAAAATCAAAGGGCAATTCATCTATTTTTTGGAAGCTAGTATCCAAATTTTGTAGAATGGCGTGTTCTTTAGCTTCTTTTTCAGTTCTACTGATAATGGCACGGTCCATCAAGTTTTTCAAACCGGTTTGAAAATAGGAATTGAGGTAGGCCCGTCTCAACACAGACAAATCCAAATCTCCATGTATATCCAAAGGATATTCAAGGACAATTTCGTCTTGGGTAAGGGTTCCGGTTTTATCCGTGCATAGGATATCAATAGCACCTAGATCTTGTATGGCATTGAGTTTTTTGATGACGACTTTTTCCTTGGCCATGATAATGGAACCTTTTGCTAAACTGGCCGTGATGATCATAGGAAGCATCTCAGGTGTCAATCCAACACCAACACTCAGTGCAAACACACCTGCTTCCAGCCAGTCGCCATCTGTCAAGCCATTGGAGAGAAAGACGATGGGAACCATGACCAACATCAAACGGATCAAGAGCCAAGAGATGCTGTTCATCTCCCGTTCAAAAGAGGTCGGTTCGTCATAGGTATTGAGGGTCTGCTCGATTTCTCCCATCATGGTGTCATCACCGACCGCTAGAATCAAAGCCTTAGCGCTTCCTGATATCACATTGGTTCCCATAAAAGCGAGCGCTTCTGCTTCTAGCAGACTATCAAAATTTGACTGACTCATTTTTGACAAGGCTAGTTTTTCAACCGAGTCACTTTCACCTGTCAAACCAGACTGTTGGACAAAGAAATCACGTGATTCAATTAAAATGAGGTCTGCTGGAATCATGTCCCCAGCACTTAACTTGACTATATCTCCAACGACCAAATCTTCAATTGCGACCTCTAAACTCTGGCCTTCGCGAATAACTGTGGCTGTGTTCACAATCATTTTGGATAGATTGGTCGCAGCCTTGTCACTCCGCAGTTCTTGGACAAAGCGTATACCACCAGAGATTAGAACGAGAACGACGATAATGATAGAGGTTGTCGGATCTTCTTGTCCAGGCTTCGCCAACCAGACATTGGTCACCATGGAAATCATAGCGATGACCAACAGGATGATTGTAAATGGATTGATAATCGATTCGTAAATCTTTTTGAAGATACTGTCTTCTTGACCCTTGGTGATGGTGTTTTCGCCATATAGGTCACGATTTTTCTCCACCTGCTCCTCAGTCAAGCCTGTTAGACTTGTCTTATAAAAAGATAGAGTTTCGTTTAAAGGTGTGTGAATAGCTACTGCTAATCTTTCTTTTGTAGTTTTCATTGGTTTCTCCTATCTGTATGAATGATGTGTTTCATACACAGAGACCAATCACTTTATAAGGGCAGAACGACACAAATCAGCGATTGGCTGTGTATGTGCGGTTCTGGATGATCGTCAATTTGCATCGTTTGTCTCCTTTCCTTGTTCTAAAACAGTAGAAAATCCCACCATAAAATGGCAGGATTAAAAAACTAGTTATCTGTTTTTTCGTTCAAGCTTTAACTCCATAGGGCGATGTAATGAGCTTAGTCTTGGCCTTCGCGACCAGGACTGTTGACCAACGAGTAGTGTCTCCACTGCTTTGCGGTAGTCATCCGTATCCCTATGGTAGCCTCACCTACCGTTTTCGTCTATCAGTATAAACCTTTAAAATATAAAAGTCAACAATTTATCTCATTTTTTAGATAACAATCAATTCTTTTGGAGCAAGTGTCAATAACTCACAACCTGTTTCTGTAATCAAGATATCATCTTCGATACGAACGCCGTATTTTCCTTCAATATAAATACCCGGTTCATCAGTCAAGACCATACCAGATTTAATGACTTCTTTCGAAGTTTGGCTAAAATAAGGTTCTTCGTGTATATCCAGTCCGATACCGTGTCCAATACCGTGAGTAAAGTAGTCACCATAGCCTGCCTCGATGATAATATCACGAGGGATTTTGTCAAAGTCGCGGAAACCTAAGCCATCCTTAGCTTGATCAATCAAGGCTTGGTTGGCTTTCAGGACCGTATTGTAAATCTCTGCCTGCTCGTCACTGACATGACCGAGGTAGATGGTCCGTGTCATATCACTGACATAGTGGTCGTAGAGACAGCCGAAGTCCATGGTAATGGCTTCTCCCGCTTCAACTGGTTTGTGCATTGGATGGGCATGGGGCTTAGAAGAGTTGATACCACTGGCTAGAATGGTATCAAAAGACAAGCCAGATGCTCCCAACTCACGCATACGGAAGTCAAGGAAGTTGGCAATTTCGATCTCAGTTTTTCCTGGTTTGATAAAGTCAAGCGCATCACGAAAAGCTTGGTCTGAGATAGAACATGCCTTGCGAATAGTCGCAATCTCTTTCTCATCTTTAATCATACGAAGTGCTTCAACAAACTGAGTCTGTGGAAGCAAGTCCAAACCTGCAAAAGCTGCCTGCATACGGTGGTAATAAGAAACCGAAATCTCGTCCTCAAAACCAACGCGAGACAAGCCCATATCCTTAACAATGCCTGCAATAACAGCCAATTCATCGCGGTCAGCCACAATCTCAAAACCTGTCACTTCTTGCTTAGCAGCAATGATATAGCGAGAGTCTGTCACCAAAACCTGACGGTCACGGCTGATAAAGACTGTTCCATTTGAGCCCCAAAAGCCGGTCAGGTAATAGACGTTTTTAAGGTTGTTGATGATGATACCATCTAGTTCTTTTTCTTGCATTTTAGCTAGAAATGCTTGCACACGTTTATTCATGATGTAACTTTCCTTTCAAATAGTGTCCTGTGTAGCTGGCTTCATTGGCTGCTACTTCTTCTGGAGTTCCTGTTGCGATGATGGTTCCGCCACCGACACCGCCCTCAGGTCCCAAATCGATGATATGGTCTGCCGTCTTGATGACATCCAGATTGTGCTCAATGACGAGAACAGTATTGCCATCGTCGACAAAGCGAGCTAAAACCTTGAGCAAGCGAGCGATATCCTCGGTATGAAGCCCTGTCGTCGGCTCATCCAGAATGTAGAAGGATTTTCCTGTCGAGCGTTTGTGGAGCTCACTAGCTAACTTCATACGCTGGGCTTCTCCACCTGAAAGGGTGGTAGCTGGTTGTCCTAACGTTACATAGCCCAGCCCCACATCCTTGATGGTCTGAAGTTTGCGTTGAATCTTGGGAATGTGTTGGAAAAATTCCACCGCATCGTTGACGGTCATGTCCAAAACCTGCGAGATATTTTTTTCCTTGTAGTGAACTTCGAGGGTTTCACTGTTGTAGCGAGTCCCATGGCAAACTTCACAAGCAACATAAACATCTGGCAAGAAGTGCATCTCAATCTTGATGATCCCGTCACCTGAGCAGGCTTCGCAACGACCACCCTTGACGTTAAAACTGAAGCGGCCCTTCTTGTAGCCTCGTATCTTAGCTTCATTTGTCTGGGCAAAGAGGTCACGTATATCGTCAAAAACTCCTGTATAGGTAGCTGGGTTGGACCTCGGCGTTCGTCCAATGGGGCTCTGGTCAATATCAATCAAACGGTCTACATGCTCAATCCCTGTGATGGTTTTGAATTTACCAGGCTTGTCTGAATTACGGTTGAGCTTCTGGGCAATAGCTTTTTTGAGGATGCTGTTGATTAAGGTCGATTTCCCTGAACCTGATACACCTGTCACTGCGATGAATTTTCCCAATGGGAAGCGAGCGGTGATATTTTGCAAGTTGTTCTCACGCGCACCCGTCACCTCGATAAAACGACCATTTCCGGCACGGCGCTCTTCTGGTACTGGAATCGCTCGTTTTCCTGATAAGTACTGGCCTGTGATAGACTTGCTGTTGCGAGCCACCTGCTTGGGTGTTCCTGCAGCGACAATCTCTCCACCAAAAACACCAGCTCCCGGACCAACGTCAATCAGATAATCCGCCTCACGCATAGTATCTTCGTCATGTTCTACCACGATGAGAGTATTGCCCAAGTCACGCATCTTCTTCAGGCTGGCAATTAAGCGGTCATTATCCCTCTGGTGAAGACCAATCGACGGCTCATCCAGGATATAGAGGACACCTGATAGGTTGGATCCAATCTGGGTTGCCAAGCGAATACGCTGACTCTCCCCACCTGAAAGGGTTCCTGCCGAACGCGACAGAGTCAGATAGTTGAGTCCCACATTATTGAGGAAGGTCAAGCGATCCTTAATTTCCTTGAGAATAGGACGAGCAATAATGGCTTCATTTTCAGACAAGGTCAGCTGGCTCACCAAAGCCAAGTGGTCTGCGATTGAGAGGTCTGAAATCTCTCCGATATGTGGCCCTTGCTCTCCACCCACACGGACAGACAAGGCCTGGTCATTGAGACGGTAGCCGTGGCAGGTTCCACAAGTCAGCTCATTCATGTAGAGACGCATCTGGGTACGGGTGTAGTCACTGTTAGTCTCATGGTAACGACGCTTGATATTATTGACAACCCCCTCAAAAGGAATGTCAATATCGCGCACACCGCCAAATTCATTCTCATAGTGGAAATGGAATTCCTTGCCATCAGACCCGTAGAGAATCAAGTTCTTATCTTCTTCTGACAAGTCCTCAAAGGGCTTATCCATATCCACTCCAAAAGCTGTCATGGCCTGCTCTAGCATATTTGGATAGTAGTTGGATGAGATAGGATTCCAAGGTGCTAATGCTCCCTCACGCAAAGTTTTGCTGGTATCAGGAACCACCAAGTCAACATCCACCTCCAGCTTGATGCCCAAACCATCACACTCACTACAAGAGCCAAAAGGGGCATTGAAGGAGAAGAGACGAGGCTCTAACTCTGGTACTGTAAAACCACAAACTGGACAGGCATAATGCTCAGAAAAGAGCAACTCAGAATCGTCCATAGTGTCGATAATCACATAACCTTCTGCGATACGAAGGGCAGCCTCAATGGAATCAAAGAGACGGCTACGAATGCCCTCCTTGATGACAATACGGTCGACCACGACATCGATATTGTGTTGCTTACTCTTAGACAGCTCAGGCACTTCGGTCACATCATAGACTTCCCCATCCACTCGGACACGAACATAGCCATCTTTCTGAATCTTTTCAATGACACTCTTATGTTGCCCTTTTTTCTTACGGATGACCGGAGCTAAAATTTGCAGACGTTGCCGTTCCGGCAACTCCAAAACCTTATCCACGATTTGTTCTACAGAAGAAGCCTTGATAGCCCCATGCCCGTTAATACAGTAAGGCGTCCCCACACGTGCGTAGAGAAGACGCAGATAATCATTGATTTCAGTCGTCGTTCCCACGGTCGAGCGAGGGTTTTTGCTGGTGGTTTTCTGGTCGATGGAAATAGCCGGGCTGAGGCCATCAATGGCATCCACATCTGGTTTTTCCATGTTGCCCAAAAACTGGCGAGCATAGGCTGACAAGCTCTCTACATAGCGGCGTTGCCCCTCAGCATAGAGGGTATCAAAGGCCAGGCTGGATTTCCCCGAACCTGACAAACCAGTCACAACAACCAGCTTGTCTCGCGGAATCTCCACATCAATATTTTTTAAGTTATGGGCACGTGCCCCATGAATCACAATTTTATCTTGCATCTTTGTTCTTTCTAGTCCATTATTGCTTTCCATTATACCAAAAAATGTGAAATTCTATTACCCAAAAAGCTGTTTTTATAGTATAATAGTACGGTGCAAAAAATGAATCACTGAATAGTAGGAAAGGATAGGGGATATGAAACAAGTTTTTCTCTCAACAACAACGGAATTTAAAGAGATCGACACGCTTGAACCGGGTACTTGGATCAACCTCGTCAATCCTACACAAAATGAATCGTTGGAAATCGCTAACGCCTTCGACATTGACATTGCCGACCTTCGAGCACCACTCGATGCGGAAGAAATGTCCCGTATTACCATCGAAGATGAGTACACTTTGATCATCGTAGACGTTCCCATCACAGAGGAAAGAAACAATCGCACCTACTACGTCACGATTCCGCTGGGGATTATCATCACTGAGGAAACCATTATCACCACCTGCTTGGAACCCCTCCCCGTTCTCGATGTCTTTATCAACCGTAGACTGCGCAACTTTTACACCTTCATGCGTTCACGCTTTATCTTCCAGATTCTCTACCGCAACGCCGAGCTTTACCTTACGGCCCTTCGTTCGATCGACCGTAAGAGTGAACAGATCGAAAGTCAACTTCACAAATCTACTCGAAACGAAGAGCTGATTGAGCTCATGGAATTGGAAAAGACCATCGTCTATTTCAAGGCCTCACTGAAGACGAACGAGCGCGTGATTAAGAAATTGACCAGTGCAACCAGCAATATCAAAAAATACTTAGAGGACGAAGACCTACTTGAGGATACCCTGATTGAAACCCAACAGGCCATCGAGATGGCAGATATCTATGGAAATGTCCTTCACTCTATGACAGAGACCTTTGCCTCTATCATTTCCAACAACCAGAACAACATTATGAAAACCCTGGCTCTCGTGACCATCGTTATGTCTGTCCCAACCATGATCTTCTCAGCCTATGGGATGAACTTCAAGGATAATGAAATCCCTTTGAACGGTGAACCACACGCCTTCTGGTTAATCGTCTTTATCGCCTTTGCTATGAGTGTTTCGCTCACTCTCTATCTCATCCATAAAAAATGGTTCTAAGAGGAATCCCTATGTCTCAGATTGATTTACAAAAATTAACCAAGAAAAACCAAGAGTTTATCCACATCGCTACCCAACAATTTATCAAAGATGGTAAAACAGACGCTGAAATCAAGGCTGTCTTTGAGGAAGTCATTCCTAAAATCCTTGAAGAGCAAGCAAAGGGGACGACTGCACGTTCCCTCTACGGGGCTCCAACCCACTGGGCTCATAGCTTCACTGTCAAGGAGCAATACGAAAAAGAGCATCCAAAAGAAAATGACGATCCAAAACTCATGATTATGGACTCAGCCCTTTTTATCACCAGTCTCTTTGCATTGGTTAGCGCTCTAACTACCTTCTTCTCTACAGATCAGGCTATTGGCTATGGATTGATTACCCTCTTGTTGGTTGGACTTGTAGGAGGACTTGCCTTCTACTTGATGTACTACTTTGTCTACCAGTACTATGGACCAGACACAGACCGTAGCCAACGTCCTCCATTCTGGAAGTCCATCCTAGTAATTTTGGCCTCTATGGTCCTTTGGTTGGTTGTCTTCTTTGCAACAAGCTTCCTACCAGCAAACCTCAATCCAGTCCTTGCTCCATTGCCTTTGGCTATCCTGGGAGCTACCCTTCTCGCTCTTCGCTTCTATCTCAAGAAACGTTTCAATATCCGAAGTGCAAGCGCGGGCCCATCACGTTATTAAGAAAAGTGAAAAGCTATGGCATATAGTCAATCTTTAGCTCAGCAGATTCGAAAAATTCTAGCACTCAAACTTCCTCCCCAAATTTTCGAAGAAGAGTTAGAAGAAAAGAGACTGTTTGGTGGCCTGGCCTTTATGATTCGTGGGAAAATGGTCCTTACAGTCAGTTCCAGAAAGGACGAGCTGGTTATGGTGAGAATTGGCAAAGAAATGGAAAAGCAAGTTCTACCCCGAACAGGAGCTCATACTACATTGATGAGAGGGCGACCTTATCATGGCTATATAGACCTAGATATCGAAGGTCAAAAAGAACTTCCTTACTGGATTGATTTAGCTCTCTCCTATAATCAAGAGTTGACCAAGTAACTCATATCCAGCGAGATTAGAAAAACGAAAAGCAACTGCACAGGCGGTTGCTTTTTCACTTGCTTTCTTGAAATTCAATAGAACTTCTGAGTCTGATTCTTATAGTTTTCTTTCATCTTTTGTGATAAAATAGGCTCATACTCAATGAAAATCAAAGAGCAAACTAGGAAGCTAGCCGCAGGTTGCTCAAAGCACTGCTTTGAGGTTGTAGATAGAACTGACAAGGTCAGTAACATATATACGGCAAGGCCAAGCTGACGTGGTTTGAATTTGATTTTCGAAGAGTATCAATCTATTTCTAGGAGGATGAGATATGGTTTCTACTATTGGTATTGTTAGTTTGTCTAGTGGTGTTATCGGAGAGGATTTTGTCAAACACGAAGTGGAGCTAGGTGTCCAGCGTCTCAAGGATCTGGGACTCAATCCTATCTTTTTGCCCCATTCGCTAAAGGGCTTGGACTTTATCAAGGATCATCCCGAGACGCGTGCAGAGGATTTGATGCAGGCCTTTTCGGACGATAGCATCGACATGATCCTATGCGCCATCGGTGGGGATGATACCTATCGCTTGCTACCTTATCTTTTTGAAAATGACCAACTACAAAAGGTTATCAAACCAAAGATTTTTCTCGGTTTCTCGGATACGACCATGAACCATCTCATGTTGCATAAACTAGGAATCAAGACTTTTTACGGCCAATCCTTTCTAGCGGACATTTGTGAGTTAGACAAAGAAATGTTGCCCTATAGCCTCCACTACTTTAAAGAACTGATCGAGACTGGGAGAATCTCAGAAATCCGCCCTAGCGACCTTTGGTATGAGGAACGGACTGATTTTAGTCCCAAGGCTCTGGGAACAGCTCGAGTCAGTCATGTAAATACAGGTTTTGACTTGTTACAAGGAAATGCCCAGTTTGAGGGAGAAATTCTCGGAGGTTGCCTTGAATCTCTCTATGATATCTTTGACAACTCTCGATACGCAGACAGCACGGAGCTCTGCCAAAAATACAAACTTTTTCCTGACTTATCTGACTGGAAAGGAAAAATCCTCTTGTTGGAAACAAGTGAAGAAAAGCCTGAACCTGATAATTTCAAAAAAATGTTGCAGACTTTGAAAGAAACTGGAGTATTTGAGGTAATCAGTGGACTCTTGGTCGGAAAGCCAATGGATGAAACCTTCTATGACGACTATAAGGAAGCACTATTGGATATCATTGATAACAATATCCCGATTGTCTATAATCTAAATGTCGGCCACGCAACGCCAAGAGCCATTGTTCCCTTTGGCGTTCACGCCTATGTAGATGCACAGGAGCAAGTCATTCGCTTTGACGATAACAAAAAATAAACAATTTCTCCATTTTTGTGCTTTGGTATTGATTTTCGTTACAATTTGTGTCTGAATTTATTGCATTTTGCTTATTTCTATGATATCTTTTTAAAGGAGGTGTATATGACTAAACAAAAAATAAATCAAATTGTCGGTTCAATCGGGGCCTTTATCGGGATTATTGTATTTATCGCCTACATCCCACAAATTTTTGCCAATTTACAAGGCAACAAGGCTCAACCATTTCAGCCTTTATCCGCAGCAGTATCTTGTTTAATTTGGGTTATTTACGGATGGACAAAAGAACCTAAGAAGGATTGGATACTAATTATTCCAAACTCAGCCGGCGTTGTCTTAGGTGGACTGACATTTCTTACTGCACTATAAAAATTACTAGCATATAATCAAAAAGCTGAGAGGAATTTCTCAGCTTTTTTCTATATTCTCAGATAGTTAGACGCTTGGACTCACTAACTTCCGCTTTTCCACTCACAATCATTCTCATGGTCGTCAACCAGACCTGCTGCTTGTAGAAAAGCTAAAACGGCGACTGGACCTGTGAACTTGAAACCTTGTTTTTTTAGATCTTTAGCTAATTTTTCAGACAAGGCTGTTTTAGCAGGTGCTAGGTGATAGTCAGGAACATCATTCACGATCGTTTTTCCCTCAACAAAGGACCAGAGATAAGCGTCAAAAGAGCCAAAGGTTTTCTGGATTTGTAAAAATGCTTGGGCGTTGGCACGCGTCGCAAAGAGCTTGGCACGATTTCGGATGATGGCTGGATTCTCTAACAAGGCTTCCAACTCTCCATCTGTCATTTCCGCGACCGCCTGAATTTGATAGCCATGAAATGATTCTCTGAAAGCTTGGCGCTTGTTTAGCACCGTTTCCCAAGATAGACCCGACTGGTAGGTTTCCATACACAATAACTCAAACAATGCTTGGTCATCATGAAGGGGTTGACCCCACTCCTCATCATGATAGGCTACATATAAAGGGTTATTCATTTTTACCCAACCACAGCGTTTTGGCATACTCTTCTCCTATTTTACCAACATCTTAAGGGCAGACTTGATATAGTTCTCAGCTGTATCTGTCGTTCCTTCAAAGAATTTCTTGATTTTCTTAAGCTCGGTTGCCTTGTAGCCCAGTGCCAACATGGCTTCCATGGCTTCTTCCAGTTCTTGGTTTTCAGCGCTGGTTTGCACTGCCACCTTGGCAGGAAGGTCATCACTAGCCACGACTACCTTGCCTTCCAAGTCCAGCACCATCTGTTGGGCTGTTTTCTTACCAATTTTAGGGAACTTGGTCAAGTAGGTGATATTCTTAGTTTCAATCGCCTGAACCAAGCCAGCATTGTCATCGGCAGCGATAATAGCAAGAGCTGATACCGGACCAATCCCAGAAACCGAGATCAGACTAAGAAAGAGCTTCTTCTCATCTTCTGAGCGAAAACCATAAAGCAGATGAGCGTCCTCACGGACAACTTGGTGCACATAAATTTGGGTCTCTTGATTAACCTGACCTGAGTAAGCATAGGGATTGGCTACATGCAAGATATAACCGATACCATTCGCCTCTAGGACAATGTATTTAGCAGTGATTTTGGTAATGATTCCTTTTAAATATTCGTACATAGTTTTTTCTCCATTATTTTGCCTATCTAGTATACCATATTTCCTTAAGACAAACTGCAACAAAAGGTGCAACCTCTGGTTGACAAATAGTACAGGAGATTGTATTCTCATTATAAGTAAAAATTGTTAGGATAGAGGTAGAAAAAGGAGGATAGAATGATGAAACTCGCAGAAAAACTATTTGAACTCAGAAAGGAAAAAGGTTGGTCCCAGGAAAAGCTAGCAGAACAAATCAATGTTTCTCGGCAAAGCATCTCAAAATGGGAGTCTGGACAAGTCCTTCCTGAAATCGAAAAAATCATTGAAATAAGCAAGATTTTTCAAGTGACAACTGACTATCTACTACTGGATGAAAGCATTGAAAAAGTTTCCACAGCAGTGATTTTGGAGGAAGACAAAGACAACTACTATAAAAAGGTTAAATCCTTTGGTCTTTGGCAGGTGATTTATATTTTTGTATTGGCTCTGGCTATCTATCTCTTTTTAGCCGGTTCTAGTTTTCCAGCTGAATTCACCGCTTGGATCTGGCTAACCTTCGTTCTCTTAATCGCTTCTGCTGTCGCTATCAATAAGGTTCTCAAAACCAAACAACGTTATCTTGATAAGGTCATTGGTCTTGAGACTCCTTCAGACAACGACGATTCTACAAAGCCTGGAATCACCTAATTCAGTTTTCACAACATTTTTATAGAACTGGTCTTGTCAAGCAAGTGTAAATATCGTGTCAAGTTGCCCATGTCCAATCAAGTTCCCACCTTAGAAAAACTAAAAAGCCTTGTTCAAAAGGAACAAAGGCTTTTTGTGTTCTTAATATTTCCCCAACTCACGAAGACTCGTATGATTTTCCTGAATGCGTCGGAACATTTTTTCCATATCTGACTTGGTAAAATGCACCAAAACGGGACGTCCGTGTGGACAGTTGTAGGGGTTATCACATTGAGAAAGCTGATAAAGGAGCTGTCTGGCTGAATGGTCATCGATACGGTGATTGGCCTTGATCGACCGCTTGCAGGACATCATGATAGCCAGCTCTGCTCGGTATTTCTTGATCGAAACTTCTTTAGTTAAGAGGAGCATATCGCACATCTCATAGATACCAGATTCGATTTCCTCTTCGGCCATCCAAATAGGATGTTCACGCAGGATAAATTGATTTTCTCCATACTCTGCTAGAAAAACACCTACTTCCTCTAGGAGAGGCATTCTTTCTCTAAGACGAAGGGCATCATCCGCAGGAAATTCAAAGATGTAGGGCACTAAGAGTTGCTGCTGACTCTGGTCAACATTGCCGATGCTTTCACGGTATTCCTCGTACTTAACCCGCTCCTGAGCTGCATGCTGGTCAATGATATAGAGTCCATCTCGCCCCTGGGCAAAGAGATAAGTCCCGTGCATCTGTCCGAAAAATTCCAATTCTGGAAAGCTTGATGATTCTTCTCGCTCCAGCTTATCATAGGCTTTATCGAGACTAGCAAGGTCCAACTCTGGATGGTCTAGTTGGTCATAGCTAGCTGGCTTTCTCTCTGCAAAATGCAGTTTTGCAGGCTTGGTCAACTGGTCCAAGGTTTCCTTGGCAAACAGGGTTAAATCCTGTCTTTCTTCAGTCAAGCCTACTTGATGGTCTGAAACCTCAACTTGAGTCGGTCTTGTTACTTCTGTTTGTTCATAGTAAAGCGTATTTTCTTTGAGTGGGAGAATGGTCTGCTCTACCTTTTGACGATTACGAACGGTCGACTTGGCAAGATTTTCTAAAGCATCAGGTATCAAGGCTTGTTCCTTGAGACTATTTGAAATAGCCTCTGAAAGCAGCGCCATCAGTTCTCTTTCCTTAGAAATCCGCACTTCTTGCTTGGTCGGATGCACATTGACATCTGCCAAATAAGGATCAATATGGATGTGAATGACAGCCAGTGGAAAACGCCCTACCATGAGCTTGCTTCCATAACCGTCAAGAATAGCACGGTTGAGTAGAAAGTTCTTGATATAACGGCCATTGATGAAGAGGCTGATATAGTTGCGATTTGCTCGGGTTAACTCAGGCAGAGACACAAAACCTGTAATTTCGAAATCTAAGTCAGAGTTCTCAATTTCAATCATCTTCTTAGCACTCACCAAACCGTAAATCCCTGCGATGGCTTGACGCAGTTGACCAGTCCCTGCTGTCCGCGTCATTTCCTTGCCATCACTGATTAAACTAAAAGAAATCTCGGGATGAGCCAATCCCAGACGGTTGACAATATCAATGATATGAGACAGCTCAGCTTGCTGGCTCTTCATATACTTGAGGCGGGCAGGTGTGTTGAAAAAGAGGTCCTCCGCACAAACCTTGGTCCCCACAGGACTAGTCGCTGGAATGACTTCCTCAACTTCACCCCCACGCGCAACGAGCTTAGTCCCATGACTCGCACCATCCACCGCTGTCAACAGAGTCAGCACACTGACAGAAGCGATAGAAGGCAGGGCTTCACCACGAAAACCGAGTGTCCGAATCCGAAAGAGGTCTGCTTGATTTTTTATCTTACTGGTCGCATGTCGACGCAGGGCCAATTCCACCTCATCGTGGGCAATTCCATGGCCATTATCTGTGATTTGAATCTTCTTAAGACCAGCTTCCTCGATCTCAATGATAATCTGGCTAGAGCCCGCGTCAATGGCATTTTCTACCAACTCTTTGACTACACTGGCAGGACGTTCAATGACCTCTCCTGCCGCGATTTGGTTTGCCAGCACCTCTGGCAATTCAATAATATGAGACATCTTTCAGCCCCTTTCTGTATCTATTTTCCTAGAAATTGATTAGTGCTATTATACCATATTTCAGATACTATCAGAAAAAGCAAATACCACATAGACTCCAAATCCCTCCACATAGGCAAAAGCTCTTGCCAGAGGGAGTAAAATAGTGTTTAATAAAGTTGTACAAGAAGTGATCACAATTTTGTATAAAATGTAAGGAGAGAAATTTATGAAAGTAGAACTACAGATTAGTGAGACTTATAAGGAGGAAAAGCTGATTGTCCAAACTCCTCAGCCGACCGAAAAAGTCCAGAAAGTCATCGAGTTCGCAGAAAATCTTGACCAAAAAGAAACAATCAAAGGAAAGATTGATGACCAGGTCTATCTAGTTAAGATTAGCAAGATTCAACGCTTCTATATCGAGAATCGCAAGGTTCTTGCAGAAACTGCATCTCATACCTACACTATTGATTTGCGTCTCTATCAAGTTCTTGACATTCTGCCGACCACATTTATCCAAATTTCCCAATCAGAAATCGTCAATATCGACTCCATCTCTCATCTCAAGCTCACGCCCAACGGTCTGGTTGAAATTTTCTTAAAAAATGAAAGCTTCACCTACTCTTCACGCCGTTACCTAAAAACCATCAAGGAGAAATTAGAACTATGAAAAAACAAATCTTTCACGATGCAGCCGCTGGTGTACTTATCGGCCTCATCCTCTCTATCCTCTTTTCACTCATTTATGCACCAAATACCTATGCCCCACTAAGCCCCGAGTCTCTTATCGGCCAAGCGATGGCTCAACATCAGGTTCACGGTGCTCTAGTCTTGCTCTACTGTATGGTCATCTGGTCAGCTATCGGTGTTCTCTTTAGCTTTGGCAGTCGTTTATTCAGCCGTGACTGGAGCTTGCTCCGTGCCACACTTTCCCATTTCTTCCTCATGCTGGCTGGCTTTGTTCCACTAGCAACTCTGGCTGGTTGGTTCCCCTTCCACTGGACCTTCTATCTCCAGCTTATTCCAGAGTTTGCGATTGTCTACCTCATCATCTGGACTATTCTCTATAAAAGAGAAGCTAAAAAAGTAGACCACATCAATCAACTCTTGGCCCATAAAAAGTAATAGAGAAAATCCCACTCACAAAAATGTGAGTGGGATTTTTTTATAACTTTTGTTTGAGCTCGACCAAGACATTCATAGCCTGCATCGGTGTCATATTGTATACATCCAGTTTAGCTAATTCTGCTAGGATAGGATGCTCTGCAGGCGCGTCAAAGAGTGACATCTGTTCAGTAACAGCGCTTGTTTGTCTCATGGGAGCAGGACTTTCCGTCTCTTGATTCTCCAGTTGAGTCAATATCTTATCCGCTCTTGATAAAAGTTCTGCTGGCAAGCCAGCAATCTTAGCAACGTGGATACCATAGGATTTGTCAGCTGGTCCTGGTTCGATCTTGTGAAGGAAGGTGACCTGTCCATCCTGTTCTAAGGTTGCCACGTGGACATTGACCAAGTGTTCCAAGCTGGACTCCAGACTGGTCAACTCATGGTAGTGGGTCGCAAAGAGAGTTTTGGCTCCGATATGTTCATGGATGTATTCGATGATGGATTGGGCCAGAGCCATTCCGTCATAAGTTGCAGTTCCGCGTCCCAATTCATCAAAGAGAATCAAGGAATCCTTGGTCGCATGCGAAATGGCATTGTTGGCCTCCATCATCTCCACCATAAAGGTTGATTGACCTGAAACCAAGTCATCTGCTGCTCCGATACGGGTAAAGATAGCATCGAAGATAGGCAAATGGGCGCTTTCTGCCGGCACATAAGAACCCAGCTGGGCCATAACCGCAGTCATGGCTAACTGGCGCATGTATGTTGATTTCCCACTCATGTTGGGCCCTGTAATTAGCTGAATACTCGTATCTTCTGCCATCTGGATACTATTTGGAATATAGGTCTGAGCTCCCATAACCTTTTCAACGACAGCATGGCGTCCTTTCTGGATATCAATTTGTGAATCGTCTCCAAACTCAGGTTGGATCAAATGCTGGGTTTCAGCCACAACTGCGAGACTTTGCAAGACATCAACCGTCGCAATTCCTTGGGCTAAAGCCTGCAAACGCTGGATGTACTTGCTGACTTCCTCACGGATACGCATAAAGATTTCATATTCTAGGTTGGCTGACTTCTCACGCGCCTCCAGCATATCTCCCTCGATACGGGCTAACTCCTCTGTCCCAAAGCGTTCCGAGTTTTTCAGTGTTGCCTTGCGGAAAAAGTGGGCTGGAACATTTCCCAGTTGCGAATTAGTCACATGGAAATAGTAACCATCTTTTTTATTGTAGTCGATCTTGAGCGTACTGATGCCAGAGTTTTCTCTCTCCTTAGCCTCAATCTCAGCAATCCAGCTAGTCCCTTCTCTGAGCACACGACGGTACTTGTCTAAGGTCTCATCAAATCCCGTACGGATAATGCCACCTTCCGTAATCACGTGAGGAGCTTCAGGAGCAATCGCAGCACTAATCAAGCTCTCCAACTCCGGAATGGCATCCAGCTGTGCGATGAGATAGGCTAGAGCAGGCTGCTCCATGCCTTCTAAAATCGCTCGAATCCGTGGCACACTAGATAAGGTAGTCGCCAGTTGCAAGAGATCCTTTGGATTGGTCTTGCCAAAAGAAACCCGACTAGCCAAACGTTCGATGTCATAAACACCCTTGAGACTGTCTGTCAAATCACTACGCTCAAAGAAGTGGTCAAGAAAGACCTGCACCACCTCTTGACGTTGGACGATTCGTTCCTTATCAATCAAGGGACGATGGATCCAAGAGCGCAAGAGCCGCATGCCCATAGCTGTTTTGGTTTCATCCAAAAGCCAGAAAAGACTCCCCTGCTTCTTGCCTGAACGGGCATTCTCAACCAAATCCAGACTAGCCTTGGTCGCATAATCCATCTGCAAGAAATCTTTAATTTCATAGTGGATAACTGGTTTGAGATGGTTCAATTCTCGCATCTGGGTACGGTGAACATACTGGAGGAGCTTACTAGCTGCCGCTTGCTCCACAGCTGCCAGTCGTGGATCCAGTAAATGAATATCCTCAAAGCCTTCCTTCTCATAAGAAAGCACCAGATTCATCTGACGGCTGAGGATTTGTTCTTCTTCCTCAGACAAGTCATAACCCAGCACCACTTCTCGAGCCTTGAGATTACGGATTTCCCCACAAACCAACGTGAAATCTAATAGACCTGTCACATAAAAGTCACCCGTCACCAAATCCATATAAGCCAGACCAAATTGATTGCCATCACAATCTAAGGAAACCAAGAAATTATTCTGACTATCCGGCTTACTGCTATCAACGACCGTTCCAGGTGTGATGACCTGGACCACCTCTCGCTTGACAACACCAACTGCTTGTTTGGGATCTTCCATCTGCTCGGCTATGGCTACCTTATAGCCCTGCTCAATCAGAACATCGATATACTGCTGGGCAGAATGATAGGGGACACCCGCCATGGGTATCGGATTTTCTGCATTTTTATTCCGACTCGTTAAGGAAATCTCTAAAATCTGTGCTGCATTAATTGCATCTTCATAGAACAACTCGTAAAAATCACCCATCCGAAAAAGCAAAAAAGCATCTGGGTATTGTTTCTTAATATCCACATACTGTTGCATGCCGGGTGATAACTTTTCTGTTGCCATTTTCCGTCTCTCCTTGCTAAAAATAAGTCTTGAGAGCACCTCCCAAGACCTTATTTATCTTTCATCAAATCTAGCAAACGATCTTCCATCAGCTTGGCAACGTGCTGGTCTCGACAAATAACCAATAAGGTATTAGCACCAGCAACCGTTCCTAAAATCCATTCATCCTTGTTTGCATCTACAATGTTTGCTAAGACTGCAGCTTCCCCAAGTTTGGTATGAAGTACCAAGGTGAACTCTGCTCTTGCAACTCCTTCTAAATGATGAGACAAAAACTCAACTAAATCAATCTTATCTGTCTCATTTGCTAGTACATAATACACCATATCATTTTTCTTAACCTTGGTCAAGCCGATTTCACGCAAATCACGCGACAAAGTCGTTTGTGTCACGTAAACATTACGAGCTTCTAAACGATCTTGAATCTCTTTTTGTGTCCCAAGTTTTTCTTCGGTGATCATCTTTTTAATCAACTGATGCCGTTCTCTTTTTCTCATATTATCCTCTTAAGTGAATATTTATAACAAGTTTTACATTTATTTTATAACTACATTATACCAAAAAAACTAGATAATTCAAAAAAATTCTTTTCTTTCTCAAAAAATGTAGTAAATTGTGTTAAAATAGTAAAAAAGCCCAAAAGGAGCCCTTATGAATACAAAAGAATTGATTGCTAGCGAGTTGGCTAGCGTCATTGATAGCCTGGACCAAGAGGCTATTTTAAATTTACTGGAAACACCTAAAAACTCAGAAATGGGAGATATCGCCTTCCCTGCCTTTTCTCTAGCAAAGGTCGAGCGTAAAGCTCCTCAAATGATTGCAGCAGATATTGCTGAAAAAATCAATAGTCAAGCCTTTGAAAAGGTTGTTGCTACTGGACCTTACGTCAACTTTTTCCTTGATAAATCGGCTATTTCGGCTCAGGTATTACAGGATGTTATCACTGAAAAAGAGCACTATGCTGACCAAACCATTGGCAAGCAAGAAAATATCGTTATCGATATGTCTAGTCCCAATATCGCAAAACCATTCTCTATTGGGCACTTGCGTTCAACAGTTATCGGAGATAGCTTATCACATATTTTTCAAAAAATCGGTTATCAAACGGTCAAGGTCAACCACCTAGGAGACTGGGGCAAACAGTTTGGAATGTTGATCGTTGCCTACAAGAAATGGGGAAATGAGGAAGCCGTTAAAGCGCATCCAATCGATGAACTTCTTAAACTCTACGTTCGCATCAATGCTGAAGCTGAAAAAGACCCTAGCTTGGATGAAGAAGCACGCGAATGGTTCCGCAAACTGGAAAATGGAGATGAGGAAGCCCTCGCTCTCTGGCAATGGTTCCGTGATGAAAGTTTAGTGGAATTCAACCGCCTTTACAATGAATTACAAGTTGAATTTGACAGCTACAACGGAGAAGCCTTCTACAACGATAAGATGGATGCTGTTGTAGATATTCTCGCTGAAAAAGGACTTCTTGTTGAGTCAGAAGGGGCTCAAGTTGTCAATCTTGAGAAATATGGAATTGAACATCCAGCCCTTATCAAAAAATCTGATGGTGCAACTCTCTATATCACACGAGACTTGGCTGCAGCCCTTTACCGTAAAAACGAATACCAATTTGCAAAATCCATCTATGTTGTTGGTCAAGAGCAATCTGCCCACTTCAAACAACTCAAGGCAGTACTACAAGAGATGGGCTACGATTGGAGCCAAGACATTGTCCATGTTCCGTTTGGATTGGTAACAAAAGAAGGGAAAAAACTCTCT
Organism: Streptococcus oralis; assembly: GCA_905372585.1. GTDB lineage: Bacteria > Bacillota > Bacilli > Lactobacillales > Streptococcaceae > Streptococcus > Streptococcus oralis_CJ. The sequence goes on along the minus strand of CAJPPL010000003.1, from coordinate 104,446 downwards.
ACTCGTAAAGGAAATGTCATCTTGCTAGAACCGACTATCGCTGAGGCTGTTAGTCGTGCCAAGGCCCAAATCGAAGCGAAAAATCCTGAGTTAGAAAATAAAGACCAAGTAGCCCATGCTGTTGGAGTTGGGGCTATCAAGTTCTATGATCTTAAGACCGACCGTACAAATGGATATGACTTCGACCTTGAAGCTATGGTATCCTTTGAAGGGGAAACTGGACCTTACGTTCAATACGCCTACGCTCGTATCCAATCTATCTTGCGCAAAGCCGATTTCAAACCAGATACAGCTGGCAACTACAGCCTGAATGATGCTGAAAGCTGGGAAATCATTAAACTACTCCAAGACTTCCCACGTATTATCAATCGTGCAGCAGATAATTTTGAACCTTCTATCATTGCGAAATTTGCGATTAGTTTGGCTCAAGCCTTCAACAAGTACTATGCACATACACGTATCCTAGATGAAAGTCCTGAGCGCGACAGTCGTCTAGCCCTCAGCTACGCAACCGCAGTTGTCCTCAAAGAAGCTCTTCGTTTGCTCGGAGTAGAAGCGCCGGAGAAGATGTGATTCAGCACTAACAATTGGAACTAAAGTTCCTAATTGTTAGACGCTAGCCGCTATATGCGGACTAGCTAACTGCTTCACTAGTCATGACCCCTAAATATAATCGATTTAGAGGTCATGACGTCGTAACTATGGTGATTTGGCTAGGCGCTTCACTAGTTTTAGGACATAAATATGATCGATTTATGTCCTAAAACGTCGTAATCTTAAAGTTATTGGAACTAAAGCTCCTAATTGCTAGACGCTAGCCGCTTATATGCGGACTAGCTAACTGCTTCACTAATCATGGGCTCTAAATATAATCGATTTAGAGCCCATGACGTCGTAACTATGGTGATTTGGCTTGGCGCTTTACTAATTCACCAGACCAAATAATATCGATTTGGTTAGGCTCATGTCGTAATCTTTTAAATTACTTGAAAGCAATCTGAAAGATTGAGGCAAAATAACATTTATATTGTGTTCGGCATTGTAGCATTTCAATGAAACAATTTATTCACTTTTACTATTTCTTTATCACACTGGGAGATTCCTTATGAGCCAATATGCTTATATCCTCGTTGTACTTAGCTTGGTTTTCCTTTTTCTGCTCAATAAGTACGAGAAGGAAAGACTTCAAAGACTCTACCAAGAGCAACTTTTGAAGGACGAGACATTTAGGTCTGACATCAAAGAGAAAATTCACACGACTGAAAATATCAATGATGTCATTGCACATATCAATAAAACTTACCGTCTGGGAATGTTGCTCTCAAAAGACGTCACAGATCAATTGAAATAATCAAAATCCGAGAAGCTTTCTTCTCGGATTTTTTAGGCTTACCATATTCTCCTTGGAGAAATTTCATTAATGCATGTAAAGTTTTCTGTAATTTTCTATATTTTTTCAAAATGGTCTTGCATTTCCTTTAAGATTTTTGTAGAATAGTAGCTATCTATTCAGATTATTCTGAAAATTCAAAAATAGGAGTGTTTATTATGTCACAAGTTACGTTATCAAACCAGTCAACCTGGGCAAGCAAACTAAAGGCAATGGGGCCAGGAATCCTAATGGCTTCTGCTGCCGTTGGAGGTTCTCACATTGTATCCTCTACTCAAGCTGGTGGTTCTTATGGGTGGTCACTACTCCTCTTGGTTATCTTGGCCAATGTTTTTAAATATCCATTTTTCCGTTTTGGTGCCGAATATACTGCCGACACTGGTAAAACCTTGGTAGAAGGCTATGCTGAAAAAGGAAAAATCTATCTCTGGATTTTCTTTGTCCTCAATGTCTTCTCTGCTATGGTTAATACAGCTGGAGTCGCTATCCTTTGCTCAGCCATCATCGCTAGCGCCTTCCCAATGATTGGACTTAGCATCACTCAGTGGTCCCTTATCCTTGTTGCAGTCATTTGGGCCATGCTACTCTTTGGTGGCTACAAACTATTAGATGGTATGGCAAAATGGATCATGTCTGCTTTGACCATTGCAACTGTTCTTGCAGTTATCATTGCAGCAATTAAACATCCAGAATACAGCTCTGATTTTGTCGAAAAGACACCTTGGCAAATGGCGGCACTCCCTTTTATCGTTTCCCTCTTAGGATGGATGCCTGCCCCTATTGAAATTTCAGCCGTCAATTCACTCTGGTCTGCTGAAAAGAAAAAGACCGTCAACTTTAATACAGCGGACGCCCTTTTCGACTTTAACGTTGGTTACATTGGAACTGCTATCCTAGCTGTATTCTTCGTGGCACTAGGAGCACTGATTCAGTATCCTACAGGACAAGCAGTTGAAGCAGCTTCAGCCAAGTACATTTCTCAATTTGTGGGTATGTATGCCTCTGTTCTTGGAGAATGGTCCCGTTATTTGATCACCTTTATCGCCTTTCTCTGTATCTTTGGAACGGTCATCACCGTTATCGATGGCTACTCTCGTGTCAATCAGGAATCGCTGCGACTCTTGATTCGTCAAAAAGAGGATTCTCGCAAATCTTTGAACATCTGGATGACCATTACCGCTATCATTGGTATCGTAATTATTAAATTCTTTGCTGGTCAAGTTTCCACCATGCTTCGCTTTGCCATGATCGGTTCTTTCCTGACAACACCATTCTTCGCTCTTTTGAACTATGTATTGGTGACACGTGAGAATAAAAATCTTCCTTCTTGGCTAAAACTCCTCGCTATCGCAGGATTGATTTTCCTCTTTGGCTTCGCTATCTTCTTTATCTATGCACTTGCCATCGGAAAAGCAGGATAGTTTATAAAATGGCACCCTGACAGGGTGCTTTTTGCATACTCAAAAGCAGTTGAAAATCTCAACTGCCCCTCAGTACTACTTTATTTTTCTGTCTCTAACTCATACAAGTCTGCAATGATTGCTGCGACTTTTTTAATATCTCCCAGCATGCCTCTCATTTCAAAATCTGCTAGAACGGGGAAACCAAAACGCTGGCTGTACTGCTTGGCTGTTAGGCAGTATTGATTGTTAAAATTGCGATTACCAGATCCCACTACCCCAAAACACTTACTAGCATTGTCTCCATAAGCGATAAAGTCGCCCACTGGAGTCGTTAGAATCTCAACATCGCCGTTATCGACACCATTTCCACCTTCCAGATAGGTCGGCAAGAAAGCGACATAGGGATGTTCCATTTCAAAGAATTCTTGGCCTTCCTTGACCAAATCCTTGATATGGATTTTTTGGACCTCAATTCCCTCATACTGAGACAAGAGATAGTCCTTGAGTCGGGTTACAAAACTCTCTGTATTCCCACTCAGACTGATATACACTAGGGATATTTTTTTCATGTTGACCTCGATTTTTTGTTTACGATTTAAAAAGAACTAACAAGATTGTAACTTGATAGTCCTTTTTTGTCAATACTTAGGCAACTTCTTCTGCTTCGACTTCTTCGGCCAAATCTTTTTGTTGGCGCCACATCTTGTAAAAGACTAAGGCTAAAAAGAGAACATTGATAATGATGAACAAAATATTCGTTCCTTGTGCAAATGCTCCCATTCCTAGGCCGAGGGTAGAATCTTTGATTAATTGAACCGCATCTTGAACATTCATATAGCTATAAACCAAACCAACAATCGCTAGTAGAACATAGCCAAGATAAGCATAGTTTGCGAATTGCACATTTTTACGTACTAGAAATACAAAGGCTACTACAACTAAAATTGCAGATAAAACAATCAACAACGTATTAAAAATAGAGTGCGATGACGCTGTTACTTGGTAAGTATAGTTGACTGTGTCTTCTAATTGCTGAGCAGTAAGCGTCCCGCTATTCGCCAGGCTAGCACGAAGCACATCTTTACTTGGCAATGGACTCAAGATTCCAAATAATGACATAGATGAAATGAGGGCTGATAAGACTAACAAAACCCAAAGATAAATAGGATTCTTTTTCATGTTTTCCTCCTTAAGATATTTTGAACATTATAGCATTTTTTGTACAGGAATACAACTTTTACAAGCTAGTTTCAACTTGTTTCCGATAAGCTTTCGGTGATTTTCCGCACAATTTACGGAAAACCTTATAGAAATATCCAACATTACTATAGCCAACTGCATAGCAAATATCTTCGATGCTATCACTGGTCGACAGTAAGAGTTGCTGCGCTGCCTTAATTCTCTGTTTATTGAGCAATTCCGCAAAGGTTGAGTTGGTTTCCCTCTTGATCAGCTGACCGAGATAGACAGGATTGATAAAGAGATCCTTGCTAATATCCTTAAGTGAGAGCTCTTTCTGATAATCACGCCCAATCACCTCCAGAACGCTCACCACATTTTCATTCATGCGATACTGGCCAAAGAACTTGGTCAAGGTTTCTTTGATATAGGCAACCAATTCTTCAAAGGTGTTAATGGCATGGATAGCTTTGACAATCTCGGTCATATCATCTGCTTTTAGGTGTTCAAACAAATGAAAGACATCCATGACAAACTGGGTAAAGAGCTGCTTCGTGATAGCCACGCGCGGGGTATTCTCCAAGACGACCTTCTCTAGCAAGGTTAATTCTTCGATGATTTGATTGATATTCCCTTGGATAATCACCCGATAAATCGGCTCGTAATAGGCAAACAAACTCTCGGATTTTTCTAGATTAACTGAACCGTAGAAGAGGGCTTTTTCAGCGTTGATCTTCCAATTCTCAAAGGACTGCTGGTAGGGTGCTTCAAATGGTGTCACGACGATGCCATCGAGCGGTTGATCAGAGATGAAAATCTGCCAGTCTTGCCCCAAAACATAGTAAGGAATGGTAAAAGAACCCTGCTTTTCCTTGGATAGACCAATCCACCAGCTGTCTTTACCTGACAGGTAGTTCGTAAATCCTGTCTCATCCAATTCTTGACTGAGGGTCTGACTTTGTTCCACCTTTTCCTGAAGCTGCTGCGCAATTTTTTCTAATAAATTGCCCAACTCCACCTTGTCTACTGGCTTGACCAGATAATCCACGACACTAAGGTTCATGGCTTTTTTAACGTACTCAAACTCCTGATAACCAGACAGCAAGATATAATAGGTATCTGGAAGTAGCTCTTTCATTTCCCTAATCATCTCAAGTCCGGTCTTATCTGGCATGTTGACATCGGAAATGACCACATCTACTGGATTTTTCTTAATATAGTCCAAAGCATCATCTGCGTGATTAGCTGTTGCGACGACTTGCATATCCCATTTTTCAAAGGGGATTAATCGCTTGAGCCCCTCTGTCACCATGTACTCATCGTCTACTAATAAAACTTTATACATTTCTACCCTTTCTATTCATCCTGGATAGTGATATGGTAACGAACACCTTCTTGCTCAGCTGACTCTACACTGATTTGGTAGCGATCCCCAAAGTAGAGAACAAAGCGTTCGTGTACATTTACTATTCCAATTGATTGCCGCTCCCCACTATAGCTTGCCTCGTGTTCAAAACTTCGTTGAGCTAATTTTTCTTGCAAGCTAGCTAGTTTCTCAGCGGGCATTCCTCGACCATTGTCTTCCACTAGGATTTCAACGAAGCCTTGGCCCTTCAAGGCTTTGATACTGATGACATTATCCGTTCTGCGATGGTCAACACCATGGGCAAAGTAGTTTTCTACCAATGGTTGGAGTGTAAATTTTGGAATCCTCATTTCTTCCAATTCTGGTGCAATCTTGAAACCATAAGCAATGGATTTAGGATAACGCACCATACAGAGATAGCTATATTTTCGGCAAAATTCCAACTCTTGCTTCAACGTGGTTTCCCGCTCGTCGGAGATATTGTTGCGTAACAAGCTACTAAATTCATAGATAATATCTGCCAGTTCATCCTGACTTTGCATGACAGCATACATCCGTAAAAACTCCAGAGTATTGTACATAAAGTGAGGATTGATTTGAGCCTGCAGGGCTCGCATATTGGCATCTTTTTGGCTGAGCTCTAGCTGATAGATATCATGGATATTTTTTTCCAGGCGATCCAACATATCATTGGTTGTTTCTGCAATGAGAAGCAACTCTTGGTCTTTTTCAGAGGTATCGATTCGAAGGCCTTCTTCTCCTTGAGCAATCACCTCGATCGAATCTACTAGGTCTACGACCTGCTTTTGGTAATTTGAAAAAGTCTGTCTAAGAGTCACGTACAAAATGATGATAAAGAGAATACTTAGCCCAATAATGACAGCTGAACTCGTCAAAGTTCCTGTAAGAACAAAATTTTTAGGAACAGCAACTCGAACCTGATAACCGTGAGAGGTGACACCTACAAACCAGTTTTCTCGCTCAGCTGATACCTTCTCCCCAATATGGAACATCTCAGTCTCAAAAGGCGAAGTTACTGTTACAGCCATTGGGATATGACCCCGAGTATTGTCAATAGCTCCATGTAAAACATCTGGGGATAGAGAGATATAGATCACTCCTAAATCCTTGTCAGACACAGGATCAGAAACAGGAATAGCAAAACTATTGGCTGTTGGCTTAAAATCCTCCGCAGGAACTTTCTCTCCACTGCGTTTTTCTCTAGTCGAAACATATACTTCCTTGTAGTCCTGAAGAACAATAGCCACTCCAGTCACAAAATCATTCCGAACATAGAGGTCATCAATATTTTCATACAGGGAAACCGAGATATAAGGCGAAGTTTTACGCTCTAATTGCCAATAGAAATAGTCTGGTGTGCTGAGACTGAAATACTTGTAAATCCCTTCGATGCGGGCCTGATTTTCAACCAAAGACTGAGCAAGTTGGGTTGACTCTCTGTGATAGTATTCCACTTCACTCACTGTCCGAGTGGTCACACGTTCTGCAACCCGTTGGGCCTCTTTCTCACGCGAGTCCCAGTCAGCATACGATAGCATAATCGCAAAACTGGCAATGACCACGATCATAACCAAACTATAAATCCGTAAAAGAGAGTGAAGCCAAAACTGCTTCATTCTATTTTGTCGCCAATTTTTCATGGATACTTTCATAAATAGGTTCCAACATATCACTGATAAAGAAATGCCACATTCCAATTCCTACAAAAAAGAGCAAGGCAGGCATATAATAACCAACTCCTACAAGGAGAGTCGTCCCGAGTAAAACCTTGGCAATCGCAGGTAAGCTCATAAAAATCCCGATAAGGGACAGTTTCAAGGTATTTTGGTAGGATAAATCAAAGTACACCTGAAGTTTCAAGGAAACAGTATAGGCTAGAAAGACAAGAGCAACTACAAGGACATTGAGAAAGGTCACCAAGAGGTGGAAAATGGTCTGGTGGGGCAATTGAACTAGAAGATACAAACCATAAACTAGGACAAGATCCACAAATACAAAACTATAGAAAGCCAGATTGCTCTTGACAAAATTACTCTTATACAATTCCCAAGCTTCCTTCAAATGGTAGGCTCGATAGGTATACCCATGCTCCCCATACAAACTCATCAGGGTGGCACTAGCTGGTGCTAGACCAAAGATCACTCCTCCTGCAAGTGTAAATAGCCAGAAATAAGCCGTTGCCATCATTCCCAAAAAGATACGATTAAAGACGAATTCTAGAAATTTTCCCATACTACTCTCCTTAAACTAACGATGTAACTATTATATCATATTTCAAGCGTTTTCAAAAATATAGAACTCCCATTTACAATCCTCAAAAAGCGTGATACAATTGGTTTTGTTAATTCGCATCAAGGAGATTCTCATGAAGAAAAATATCTTAACCACCCTCTTGGCTGTCGTCCTCTACTTTCTTTGTGTAGGGATTGGAGTCTTCCTAGGACACCTGGTCGACCAAACAGGCAATATGTTCTACGCGCCTGCCTTTTCTGCCCTTGTCGGTGGCAGTGTCTACATGCTTCTTTTAACGAAGGTCCCTCGTTTTGGCGCTATCACCACTCTAGGACTTTTTATGGCACTTTTCTTCCTAGCTAGCAAGCATGGTGCTGGTGCCTTTCTCCCAGGACTCGTCTGTGGTCTTGCAGCAGATGCTATCGCTCGTCTCGGCAATTACAGAGATCGAATCAAAAACACCCTCTCCTTCCTCGTCTTTGCTTTTAGCACAAGTGGCCCTATCTTCCTCATGTGGATCCGTCCCAAAGCTTACGTGGCCACCTTACTTGCGCGTGGGAAATCCCAAGAATACATCGACCGTATCATGGTCGCTCCAGAATTGGACAAAATCCTTCTCTTTGTTTCAAGCATCCTCCTAGGTGCCTTGATTGGGGCTGTGGTTGGGCAAACCATTAGTAAAAAGCTTACACACAAGATCTAATCACTAAAAAAGAGCCCTTCGGCTCTTTTTATTTATGACTTAATTTCTTGGTCAAGAAATCTCCCAAGAACTGGATCGTAAAGATAATCAAAATGATAATGATGGTTGCCAAGATGGTCACATCGTGATTGTAGCGGTTAAACCCATAGGCAATGGCCACGTTACCGATACCACCAGCACCAACTGCTCCCGCCATAGCTGTTTCCCCAACAAGGGAAATCAAGGTCACAGTCGTCACACGAATCAAATCTGGAAGACCTTCTGATAGGTAAACACCCACGATATCCCAGAAGGTCGCTCCGCTTGCCTGCGCTGCCTCAATGACACCACCATCCAGTTCAGCCAAGACCACCTGCACCTGACGGGCAAAGAAGGCAAAGACTGCAAAAGAAAGGGGGACAAGGGCTGCATTTGGACCGATACTAGTCTTCACAATCAAGTGAGAAAGTGGCGACATGATTGCCAAGAGGATGATGAAAGGAACCGCACGGAAAATAGAAGTAATCTTGTCTAAAATCCAGAAGATAACCTTATTTTCCAAGACACCGCCTGGCGCTGTCAAGACAAGGAAGAGACCTGCCACTAACCCCAAGAACCCTCCGATGATGAAGGAAAGAACTGTCATATAAAGAGTTAGGTAAATGGCTGTTCCCCAGCCTGCCTGACCTGACCAGCCCATCTTGTAGACATTTGGTAAGTAAGTTTGAATCAACTCTGTCATTTTACTGTCCTCCCTTCAATACTTTTAGCTGGACGCCAGCCTGACGGATGGCATCTTGAGCACCTACTAGCGCTGCTTTTTCACCTGACAAGACCACAACCAATTCTCCAACAGGAGTGCCATCGAGAATTTCGATATTTCCATAAAGGATATTAGCCGTTACTTGGTAATGTTTGTACAATTCATTCAAAAGTGGTTCGTCTGTCGAAGCCCCTGCATACTTGAGCTGCACTAAGATACTGTTCTCAGATAAATGTTCTACGATTTCTTGCTTCTCAATCTTAACCATGGCTTCGTCAATACCTGTGGCAGTTGAGATAAAGTCCTGGGTCAAAGGTTGTTTAGGGTCTGAGAAGATTTCAAGAACACTACCCTCTTCAATCAAACGCCCATCCTGCATGACCGCCACACGGTTGGCAATGTCTTTGACAATCTGCATTTCATGCGTAATCAAAACAACCGTCAAGCCTAATTTTTGGTTCAAATCTTGCAACAAGGCCAAAATCTGCTTGGTTGTCTTAGGGTCAAGGGCAGACGTTGACTCGTCTGAAATCAAAATTTTTGGATCATTGGCCAAGGCACGCGCAATAGCTACACGCTGTTTTTGCCCTCCTGATAGTTGTGAAGGGTAGTTTTCAGCACGATCAGCCAAGCCAACCAAGTCCAACAACTTGGCTACTTTAGCTTTCTTTTCTTCCTTGCTGAGTCCAGAATGTTTAAGGGCAAAGGCCACATTCTCCTCGGCCGTTTTCTGGCTCATCAGATTAAAGTGTTGGAAAATCATCCCGATATCTTGACGTTTCCGACGTAACTGCTCCGCCGTCAAAGTGACCTTACCATCAAAAATCACATCGTCATCAATGGTAATTTTCCCTGCAGATGGTTTTTGCAAGAGGTTAATCACCCGTACAAGGGTTGATTTCCCTGCTCCAGAATATCCAACAATTCCGTAGATATCCCCTTCTTGGATGTGAATGGTCACATCCTTGACCGCTGTGATGGTTCTCTTCTTTTGGTGAAAAGTCACATCAATCTGATCTAACTTGATAATATCTCTACTCATAGCTTCTAATCAGCTCCTCTACTAATTCAATATGGGTGTAGTAATCGGCGATTCGCACGTTTTCATCTCCACCATGGTCTCGGCTATTGGCATTTCCTAGACCGAAGGCCACCATTGGTACCTCTAGGGCATCAAAGACCGTATGCATGGGTCCTGTCCCCGCTGTGGTCGGCAAGACTGAAACGCCCTGTGGATAGAATTTCTTGGCCAACTCGATTACGTTGAGAATGGCTGGCGCGCTCATATCGCTTCGATAGCTCATCTCTCCCAAGGTATAGTATAATTCTACCTTATCAAAGCCATTTTTGTCTAGCTGTTTCCGAATTTTTTCTAGAACATCATGCGGTTCTAGGCCAGGAACCAAACGAACCTCTAGCTTAGCACTGGCTTCTGCTGGCAAAATCGTTTTAACTCCTTGCCCTTGATAACCTGACTGAATCCCTTCGATATTAAGGGCTGGCTCGAAAAAGAAACGTTTTAGAAAGGCTGCACGTTCCTCTTGTAAGAGAGGCAATTCCAAGCCATAAATGCGACTGATTTCCTCAGGATTGCGTTGGGCGTAGGCATCTACCAAGGCTAGTTCTCGTTCATTTGGCTCTTGAACATCCTCGTACAAGCCTTCTACCAAAATACGTCCATCAGCAGCTCGCAGACTACTTAAGGCCTGGATAAGATACCACGGCGCTGACTCCACGACACCACCATAACTCGAGTGGATATCCACATCCGCACTTTTTACCTTGGCATCAAAGGTTACAATTCCCTTGTTTCCGCCAGAGATTTCCAGCTGTTCCAAGGCGTTCTTGGTTCCTTGTTCCCAGACTAGCAAGTCCGCTCCACGAAGTTTGTCTGCGTGTTTCTCTAAATACTTATCTAGATCCATGGAAGCAGACTCCTCTGCTCCCTCCATGATAAAGCTGATATTGACAGGCAGGTCATCATGGTGCTGCATATACTTTCTCAAAGCACTCAAACGAGCTGTGATATGGCCTTTGTCGTCGTCAACCCCACGCCCATACATAAAGCCATTTCGCACAGAAAGGGTAAAAGGATCCTCTGTCCACACCTGGTCGCCATCCGCTGGCACGGTGTCATAGTGATTATAGAAGATCAAGGTCTTGGCATCCGGACGCGAACTCTTGAAATGCGCCATGACAAAGGGAGCCGTATAGCTCTCATCAATCTCCACTTCAGCCCCTACACGCTTGAAAATCTCACCCAGATAGTTTGCGACCTCCTTGAGTCCAACCTGTTGGGCAAAGACTGATTTCTTGGAAATCAAGGTGCGCAAGACTTCAAAATAATGCTGGGCAACATGATCCTTCTCAAATTTTTCAATCTGCTCTTGTTCGCTAGGAAAAACCATTTTCTCTCTCTTTCTACTACCTACTTGTGTCTTCAGAACGACCACAAGTGCCTCTTTAAAATCAACTCTCTATACAAAAGCAAGAGGTGGAAACTCTCTCCCACCTCCCTGTGTCTTATTACCAAACTGGTTGGTCCAAACCGTCTGATGTTTCTTCGATAACTTTTTTCACTTCATCAGTGTGGTAAGCTGCGATAATTTTCTTGATGGCATCAGCCTTAGGTGATGATTCCCAATCTTTTTTCGCAACAATGATGTTGTACCATTGTTTTGAGTTTTCATCAGCTTGTTCTTTGAAGAGTGCTTTCTTGTAGTCCAATTTTGCTTCTGTAACGAAGGTATTGTTTACAACGGCAGCATCAACTGATGACAATGAACGAGCTGTTTGGCTAGCGTCCAATTCAGTAATCTTCAAGTTCTTTGGATTTTCTGTGATGTTAGCAACTGTTGCAAGTGCAGTTCCAGAAACATCCAATTTGATCAAACCAGCTGATTGAAGCAAGTAAAGTGCACGGCTTTCGTTTGTTGCATCGTTTGGTACGGCGATTTCACCGTTATCTGGGATTTCTTCCACTTTGGTGTACTTGTTTTCTTCCCCATTTTTACCTGAGTATAGGCGGATTGGTGAGATGTAGGTATCTGCAATCGCTACAAGGTCTTTCCCGTTTTCTTTGTTCCAGTTGTTCAAGAAGTTGTAGTGTTGGAAAGCGTTCAAGTCTACTTCGCCGTCAGCAGTTGCCTTGTTTGGTTGAGAGTAATCAGTAAACTCTGTGAATTCCAATTTAATTCCGTCTTTCTTAACCAATTCTTGGATTTTATCCCAACGTGCTTCTTCAGAACCGCTACGGTTAACTGTTGCAATTTTGACAACTGTTTCGTTATCTGCTTTCTTTTCTGAATTTCCGCAAGCTGCAAGAGTCAAACCTGCGACTGTAGCAAGAGCTGCTACACCGAGCCATTTTTTAATTTTCATGATTCTATCTCCTTTAAAAATAATACCGTAATAGTATCTCATACTTTATTTGATTTAGCAAATTGTTATTAGATAGGCAGACATATAGTTTGAAACTATATACCTAAAAATTGAGAAATCATCCGCCTTTCTCAGACTGGATGATTTCATACGACTATTTAATATCAGCTTCTGCTGGAAGGTAAGTATCTCCGAAGAACTGTTTAGACAATTTTTCAAGAGTTCCGTCTTTGTAGAGTTCTTGGATACGTTTGTCTACAAATGATTTCAACTCATCTTGACCTTTAGCAAGAAGTGGGTAAACGTAAGGTTGTTGGTCGCTTGGAAGTTCAATGACTTTCAAGTTGTCCAAACCTTGGTTCTTGATAACTGTTTCAACACCAATTTTATCGAAGATCTTGTAGTCAAACTGACCATCGCTCAAACGAGACATGATTTGTTGGAAATCAGCCTTGGTATAGTTAAGAACCGTTGGATTGTCAGCGTGTTGTTTGTTATAATCTTCTAGCTGTTTAGCTGATGTTGTCCCTTGAACGACCTCAGTAGACTTGCCTCCGATATCATCAAGTGACTTGATGCTGTCGTCGTCTTTCTTCACAACGAGAACGTTAGGGTTTTTAGCAGTTGGAGCTGCATAAAGGTACTTTTCAGCGCGTTCTTTGGTATAACTGATATTGTTCACAGCCATTTGATAACGGTCGCTATCAAGACCTGCAAAGACACCTGACCACTCTGTCTTTTCAAACTTGACATCATATTTGTCAGAGCCTTTAAAGATAGCACGGACTACTTCAATCTCATAACCAGTCAACTCGCCATTTTCTTCGTAGTTAAATGGTTTTGGTGAAGCATTGGTTGCTACGATGATTTCTTTCTTACCAGATGCTGCTTCGCTAGTTGCAGTATCTTTCTTATCTCCACCTGAGCAAGCTGCTAGTACACCTGCGGCAACAAGTCCTAGAGCAGCAAGAGATGAATATTTGACGATTTTTTTCATGTCATTTCCTCCAAAATAGAATACTTTACTATCTTAACAGAAAATATTTTTTTTCGCCATTATATGATATCTATCTCGGTGATAGGTTTTTTTTATGGCTGACTAAAAGACCAGACGCAAGACTGCAATCAAGACTACTCCAAAAAGAACCGTACCCACTAGATTGCGGTAGCGAAAGGCTACCCAAGCCGTTGGAAAGACTGCTAAAAAGTCCAGCCATTTGATTTGAGGAAGGCTGCCAACTTTGCCAGTCACTACACTTGAAAGGATCAAGGCAAAGATAATAGAAACAGGCAAGAACTTCAAAAAACGCTCGACGATAGCTGGCAAGCCCTTGTACTTAACCAAGATGAAGGGAATCATACGGGGAATCCAAGTCACTAGGCCTGAAAAGATAACGGCTAACAAAAGATAGTTACTGACCATCTAAGACCACCCCCATAGTACAACCTAGCAAGGTCGCAAACAGGACAGCTAGCGACTGAGACACTACTGTCAAGAGCAAAAAGAAGGACACCGCAACAACGGCTAGGATTAGTAGCAGATTCCGTACAGGAACCCGTCTTTGCATAATCTGAAATTGCGAAGTAAAAATCCCGATAAACATCCCGACAAGGGCAAAGTCTAAGCCAAAGACTTCAGGATTTGGAAGAAGGCCACCTAAAGCTGTCCCCGCCACTGTCCCAATAAACCAGGCTACATAACTATTGAGATTGTTCCCGTGCATCCACATAGGATGGACCTTGTCTGTATGGGCTAATTCTCCCATCAAAACTCCATAGGTCTCATCAGTCAAGAGGCTAGACATACCGATGTTTTGCCAGAGACTAGTATGACGGAAATAGGTCGATGCATGCAAGCTCAGTAAAAAGAGTCGCAAGTTGATCAAAAAAACGGTCATAGCAATGGCTGCCACAGGCGCTTGTACCGCAATCAGTGCCAACATGGCAAACTGGGCACTCCCAGCATAAACAAAGAGGCTCATCAAGCCCATCTCAACAGGTGTCACATAAGGCGCACCAATAATCCCACAAGCTAGACCAATGCTGACATAGCCAAGGGCAGTTGGCATGGCTGCCTGTACACCTTCCCAAAATCCTTTTTCTTTCATCCTTCTCCTCATATTCTCTCCAATTGAGGCTGTTCGTCATCACAGCCACAGCACGTACTATTATAACATATTCAAAGAAGAGAAAAAAGTTTCGGATTCGAAACCTATTGCCAGAAAAAGTGCTGAAGAGGAAGCATCATGGATACATGAGAAATTGATCCACTCGGATAGTATACTTATCGGTTTCTGTGTCTGTAGCATATTTATTTTCTGTTGGATAGACATCGACCCAGAGTTCCCTCTGTTGTCCTTTTAACTTGACCTTGTAGCGATAACCGTCATCATAGAGGCCTACTGTATCAGTTGTCATGGACTGGTAATCTGGGAGTTCTTCCAGTTCTTTTTTTACAGTCTGGGATAGATTGTTAAGCACTACTTTCTGCTCCACCTTTGAAGCTACAGGAATATGGACTGTCGCTTCTTCCAAACGATGCGATTTTGAAAATGTAAAGGTCGATCGGCCTGGATAGCCTTTCAAATTAATCTGCTCATAGTGATAGAAAAGGCGACCTGTTTTATAGAAATACAGATCTTCTGCACGCCAAGTGTCGCGATAGGCCGTTTCCTCTTCTTCCTCCACCTCGCTTACCTTTCCAAATACTTCTTCAACAGATTTAGGAGACATACCGAACGAAAGGGATTCAAACAAGACCAGTGGTGTCTTTTTGATATTCTGGCAAGCTGATAAAAGCATGAGTAAAGCTCCAATAACAAGCAAACCACTGATTATTTTTGTAAATTTCATATTTCTACTATACAAAAAAAAGTCTCAGACTGACAAACTTTGATAGAGTCGGATGCTGTGAAGGGTAAGTGACAAACCGTCATAATAAGAAAAAGACTGGGAAGCCAGCCTTATCTATGTGATGTAAAAATTTCTGCTAAACCTAATACCCAAACACCAGTAAACTGACAATAATTAAGAAACTATTCCACAAGATGTGAAGGGCTATTGACCAATAAACTGAACGAGTATAACGAAAGAACATACAGAGTAGCAGACCTGCTCCAGCATAAATGATGAAGTCTGTTAACACCCATCCATACTGCAAAACATGAATAAGACTAAAGAGAGTGGAGGAAGCGATAACATCTATATAGTACTTTTTCAATTTAGATAGTGCTGTCATCAGAAGCCCACGAAAGACCAATTCTTCAACTATCGGAGCAATGAGACTGCCATAGAGAATGCGCGTTACAAAATAACTAATTCCCGTCAAATTGGCTACGGTTTCTTTTATAGCACTACCATTTTGTGTGCTGGGAAAGATCCGAGTCGTTATATTTACCCACAAAAACATCAATATAAAGGAAAGGAAGAAGATACCCAGATAGGACCAATGAAACTGGAAGCGACCGTACTCTTTCCAATGTTGACTCTTAACAAGAACCACAGTAGCAGCAATTCCTTCAATTATTATCAATAAAATTTGAATCCCATAAAATCCAAAATCTGATAATTGATCCATAAACTCTAATCTCACTACTAAATTAAAAATCAAGTAATAAGACATAAGCACCAAAATTGTCCCTAAATAAAATTTCGTTTCTTTCCTTTCCATAGTTGATCCTTTTAAGTTTTATTTACGTCTTCTTTCAGCCAAACCTGCCCAGAGTCCTTTCGTCCAATCAAAAGCACCGTAAGGTCTTGGTCCAGCACTACAAACTGACTCTATTGGAACTGACTCGGGAATTTCTATATCACAGCTAGTGTTCTCTTTTGCTAATTAGGATTATTGAAAAACTCTAAAACAACAAGGGCAGAATTTGCCCAATGCCATTGTAGACTATATGCAATCCAATAGGCCAATAAATGGACTTTGTCACTCTAAATAAGACTGCAAATATGAGACCACCACCCATATAGAAGAAAAAGTCTGTTAAAACCCAACCGTGGTTACTAATATGCAAGATCCCGAATAAAGCAGCCGAACCAAGCACATCCAGTCCCCATTTCTTAACTTTTTCCAGAGCGGTCATCACCAACCCACGATAGATTATCTCTTCAAAAATGGGACCTGCAATCACAGGATAGAAAAAATACATCAAAAATACCGTAGCTCCTGTAAAAGTAGGAACATCCAGTTGATAAGAAATTTCATTTTTGGTAGGTGGGAAAATTAAAAATGTGACGAAATTCCAAATAACAAAAGCAAGAAGAGCTAGGAAGGAATAAAAAAGATAGGATCCCTTAAATTTCCTACTGTTGATTTTCTGCCATTTACCTGACCGAATCATAACAATAATAGCAAGCAAAACCACAAGAAAATTCAACAGCATATCCGACAAATAATAGGCAAAGTCAGATAGACCAGCAGCAAGATCGCTATGTAAAAGCAAACGAATGAAGAACTGGTCAGCAATGACAAGTAGAACAGCTATAAAAAAGTAGTAGCGTGAGATTATCTTTTTCATTCTATTTTCTCCTATACTATGTAATAAAAACAGCCCCTACCCAAGAAATGGCAAGGACTTTTAATATCAATAACGGCGGCGATTAACAGTGGAAGAATCATGGTTAAAATATTTCTGCCAGAAATTAGTAATTGACCAAGGTGTTCCTATACCTCCCCAACCTCCACCGCCTGGGATATTGGCAACATACGCATAATCTCCTCCGTAAACCTTCTCCAACTCAGTTTCTGTCAGTTCCATTGTTTCTGCAAATTGTAAATTTAACATCTTTTATACTCCTTCAATTGTTTTCTTCTTGTAAACCACTTCTGCGACCTAGGATTTGCTTTAAATGTTTTACAAGGACAGTATAACACAGAAATTGGCTTATTTTAGAAAATCGCATATTTGATATTTTTTCTTATAGAAATTTCAGATTTGCGATTTTAGTAGATTTGATTATTTCACTGGTATAATATAGTTACCATTATGTAGGAGGACATGAAATGAAGAAACAAATCATAGCATTATTGACAATCGTTGCTGATATTATTATCATTTCCCCTTTTCTAACTAATCGATAAGCTCTTTATATTGCTGTAAGCGTAGTTCAAAAAGGGCTGTTAATTGGGGATTTTCTAATACTTGCAGAGATTGGATAAAGTGTTCGATCTCTTTTTGATTGCTCCCCTTGGTTTGAAGGAAAATGCTCATCTTCTTTAAAAACTGCCACAATAATTTCTCAAAAACATCGTATGGTCGGAGCATGCTCTCTAGCTCAGCTTCAAAAATTGGGATGTAGGAGAAAAGCTTGCGCTCCATGAGTTCTGATATAATATTCAGAAATCCACTTTTCATATACAATCGATTGTGTACTAACTCTTTAAATTCCTTAGATTTTTCAAGTAAAGAGGTAGATAAAAAAATCAGATCTTGATTACTCAAGAAGGGCATAGTATTGCAAAAAAGATAGAGTTCAAACCAGGTCCAAGACTCAATAGCATAAAGATAGATGGTTAAAAACTCGCTATCCTCCTCTTCTAGCAGATAGTTTTTATCCAGAGAATGGATAGCGTTTTTAATCACAATAGCGTTCAAACGACGATAAGTCTTCGCCATCTGTTCTTGCTCAACTTCCTCTAATAGTTGCTCTAAGCCAGCCATATCTTGATGGGCAAAGCGATCTACAACCTTTCGTCCAAATCGCATATGTGGTGATTCTTGATAGTTGTTGAGCTTGTGTCCAAATTCATCGAAGGTCACATTTATCCCTTGGATAGCTAGGATCAGCTTATCCGCAGACAGCATAGACTGCCCTAGTTCAAACTTGGATAGTTGGGATGCTGTCAGGCCCTCACAAGCCACATCTGACTGTTTGAGCTTTCTCGCCAGCCGCAATTCCTTGTAAAATTCTCCCAATTCCATTCTCTCAATCATCTGACCACCTCCTATTCTTTATATATTATATCATTATTTTTATATTTTTATCAAAATATTCTGACATTTTCTAGAGTTAAAAAGCCAGCCTCAAGCTGACTCTTTATTCCATAGTATCAAAGGCGAGGCTTGGTTTGGCGTTGAGGTCCAAGCCTGCAAAGTTTTCTTTATTCCACTCGCTGACGCTGGCATAAGCAATCATACCTGCATTGTCTCCGCAAAGGCGTAGGGGTGGGATGATGACCTTGACATCATTGATTTCAGCTACTAGGCGTTCTCTGAGACCTTTATTAGCTGCCACGCCACCGGCTACGACTAGGGTTTTAACAGGGTATTTTTCCAAGGCCTTCTTGGTTTTTGCCATAAGAATATCCATGACTGCTGCTTGGAAGGAAGCTGACAGATCTTCCTTGGACAAGCTTTCTCCCTTTTGCTCGGCATTGTGGTGAAGATTGATAAAGGCAGACTTCAAACCTGAGAATGAGAACTCCAGATTGTCTTCTTTAATCATAGCACGAGGAAAGTCATAAATATCCTGCCCCTGATGAGCTAGCTCATCAATCTCGCGACCTGCTGGATAGGTCAATCCCATGACACGGCCAACCTTATCATAGGCCTCACCAACCGCATCGTCTCGTGTCTCCCCAACAATCTTATAATCACCAGCCTCGGAAACATAGACCAACTCCGTGTGCCCACCACTGACCAAGAGGGCTAGCAAGGGAAACTCCAAAGGCTCAACGCTCTGAGCCGCCATAAGGTGACCAGCCATGTGATTCACGGGGATCAGCGGCAGTCCATGAGCCCAAGCAAAGGCCTTGGCAGCTGACAAACCAACTAGCAGTGCTCCGACCAAGCCTGGTCCGTAGGTAACAGCCACAGCCGTTACATCCTCTTCGGTAATTCCTGCTTCTGCTAGCGCCTCCTCGATGCAGGCTGTAATAACCTCGACATGGTGACGACTGGCTACTTCTGGCACTACGCCCCCAAAACGTTTGTGACTCTCAATTTGACTCGCAATGACATTGGACAAGAGCTCGTCATCGTTTTTCAGTACGGCAACACTGGTCTCATCACAGGATGTCTCAAATGCTAAAATATATCTATCCTTCATCTATTTCTCTCTTCATGATGATGGCGTCCTCGACTGGGTCATGATAGTAAGCCTTTCGCTCAGCGATGATCGCCATCTTTTCTTTCTTGTAAAATGCTTGCGCTCGTTGGTTTGACTTTCTGACTTCTAGGAAAATCTCCTTGTCTGCTGGCAATTGAGCAAACAAAGCTGACGCAATCCCCTGACCCTGATAGGTTTGTTTGACAGCGATTTGCAGGACTTCTGCCTCAAAGAGATTCTCCTGAACGGCTAGAAAGCCAATCACTTCTGTCCCATCATAAGCTACTGCATACCAAGTTTGGTCTTGGGACAGGTCTGCTTGGATTTGTTCCAGCGTCCAAGGACTGACTGGGTAAACATCTGCCATGACAGCGTAGATGGTTTTAGCTAGTTCAGGCTGTTTTTGGATTCGTTTGATTTCTATCATAGGCGTTTAATATAAGACCCGCCAGACTCGGTGTGGTTCTTGAGCCAGTTTTCCTCGGCTTCGACACGCTTGAGGTAATTTGGCACGAAGTCGTGTAAGGAGTCTGCTTCCTTGTCCCATGCCCACAAAGCTAGATTAGCTGCATTAGGTAAGCTTTCTTGGTAGTTGGCTTGTGGTAGCTGTTCTTGAATCTGCTCCACAAAGGCTCCAACTTCTCCGACAAAAGTCACCTGTTCAGCATCCTTGACCTGCTCTACCACTTCCGCAAAGGACAGATGTGCTTCTGGCATGACAGGTTTGGCATTTTCATAAAATCCTGCATAAACATTGTTGCGACGCGCATCCATCAGGGGAACAAGTAAACCTTCTTGTTGGCGTGGTACCAGAGACAATAGACTCGACATACCAACCAACTCAATGTTCAGGGTATGAGCCAAGGTCTTGGCAGTTGCTACCGCAATTCGCAAACCTGTATAACTACCTGGTCCTTCCGCTACCACGATTCGGTCCAAATCCCTGGGTGTCCAATCCAAACTTGCCATCAAAAAATCAATGGCAGGCATGAGGGTAATACTGTGATTTTTCTTGATATTAATCGTCGTCTCAGCAAGAACCTGCTTGTCCTCTAAAATGGCTAGAGAAAGAGCCTTGCTGGACGTATCAAAAGCTAATACTTTCATAACACATTCCTATCTTTTTGTCTGCTTACTATTATACTACAAAAGCCAGCACATGGGAATTTTCTTTCTTTTGAAACAAAAGGGCCTGCCACTTAGACAAGCAATTCTGCACAGAAAATTCAAAAAAGTTGTAGCTTTTTTGAATAGAAAAGTGAACAAGGAAATTGAAAGGTTCTTCGTAAAAAATTTGGATCAGGCATTTATATTTCAACTCGATTTTCGATGTGAGAAATCATCGTCATAACAATAAAGATAGCATCTAAAAATAAAAAAAGTCCATCCCATCTATCAAGACGAGGTGGATTTTCTGTATATCTAGATGAATAATTGACTTTAGGCATTTAAACCAAAGTAGAAAACGAGCCAGACAACATAGGTGACCAGGAGGAGAAAAATTGAATAGAGCGTCACAAAAGCAAGCTTCCAAAGGAATTTTGTTTTGCGGTGTTCCAGATGCACAAACAGGGCATTCCCTCCATAGACACAAGCTACAAAGACTATAAACACCAAGAGGCGAACCCCTATCGCAAATTCAAACAAACTAAACATTCTTAATCCTCCTTTTGGTATTGCTATTTTTATATAAACTGTTGACAATGTTGGTCTATCAATGTTAAAATGTATTTCAACACTGGTAGGAAAATCAGGTTGAGTCGTTGACTCTTCGGGTTGCAGTGCTATCCCTAAAACTTTGGTTTCTAAAGAACTGAAATTGCGATTGAACAATTCGCCCCCAATGTTATTAGTAGGCTCTTGACTTTGGTCAGGAGCTTTTTGATGCTTTTAAAGTTGATTCCCTCAGTAAGTTATAGTAAAGTATAAATATCGAGAGGATAACGTAGGGCGACTGGTAACAGAGCGTTCAGTTGGTTATCTTCGTTAAAAGCGTAGATGATTTTTTGATTGGCAAATCTATCTAAATATTGTTGTGCTGACCGTTGCAAAGCATTCGCATACTTATTTAAAGTCCTTATGTCCGCATCTTCAGGGTATTTGTAGCCACCACGCAACCGATAACTTGACTTTACTGACTTGTCAATGTTAAAATATAATTTAACATTGGTAGGAAAATCAGGTTGAGCCTTTGGCTCTTCAGGCTGTGGTGCTGTCCTTGAGGGTTCGCCTTCTAAATAACCGGAATTGCGATTGATTAGTTCGCCCCCAATGTTATTAGTAGGCTCTTGGCTTTGATCAAGGGCTTTTCCTTGCCCGTTCAGTAAGCACTCCACTCCATGCTATGTCTACATCGTTATACTTATAGATTGACTTCTTAGCTGAGTAGATGATAAAATAGGGTAAGGTTGAGATTTGGTCTGACTTGGTGACAAGTCTTTCAAAGGTTGTGATTCAATCACTTTAGGTAATGGTGCTGCCCCTTGAGCTTGCTCAGAAAGATCCCTTAATTTTGTCTCAGCCTTTTTGGTTGCTCTCGAGATTTCTCAAGAGCTTTTTCTTTTTTCAAAGATATCATTCGGTCCCAACCATCCACTCCAACGATTAATGAAACTAGAACTGTATTCTTCCTTAAATCTACTATCTCTTTAGATTCCCCCTTTCATTATAACACCTAAGTGCTCTCCGACCAAATCCTACCTGTCTTTTTGTTCCTTCTTCCCCTCCCGACTTTCTCCATTTCCGTCTTTTACTAATTTTTCATTTTGTGGTATAATTGAAATAATTGTAACGAATCAAGGTCAATCTAGACACAAAATGGAATGAAATCAAGCAAATCTCTGCTAAAAGTTTGGAATAAGCTGACCTGTAAATAGAAAGGAACAATATGATTTACAAAGTTTTTTATCAAGAAACAAAAGAACGCAGCCCACGTCGTGAAACAACACGCTCACTTTACCTAGACATCGATGCCAACTCAGAACTTGAGGGCCGTATCGCTGCTCGCCAACTTGTCGAAGAAAACCGCCCAGAGTACAATATCGAATTTATCGAACTCTTGTCTGACAAATTGCTAGATTACGAAAAAGAAACTGGCGCTTTCGAGATTACGGAGTTCTAATATGGTCTACACTCTTAAACCTGAAGAAGTCGGCGTTTTTGCCATCGGTGGTCTGGGAGAAATCGGGAAAAACACATACGGAATTGAATACCAAGACGAGATTATCATCGTCGATGCTGGGATTAAATTCCCAGAAGATGACTTGCTGGGTATCGACTATGTCATTCCTGATTACTCTTACATCGTAGACAATATCGACCGCGTCAAGGCTGTCTTGATCACACACGGACACGAGGATCACATCGGTGGGATTCCTTTCCTGCTCAAGCAAGCAAATGTCCCTATCTACGCTGGACCGCTTGCCTTGGCTTTGATCCGTGGAAAACTCGAAGAACACGGCCTCTTGCGCAACGCCAAACTTTACGAAATCAACCACAACACTGAGTTGACCTTTAAAAATCTCAAGGCAACTTTCTTTAGAACCACTCACTCTATTCCAGAGCCTTTGGGAA
The DNA here is from genome assembly GCA_905372585.1 of Streptococcus oralis. Lineage (GTDB taxonomy): Bacteria > Bacillota > Bacilli > Lactobacillales > Streptococcaceae > Streptococcus > Streptococcus oralis_CJ. Next base: position 81,403 of record CAJPPL010000003.1, on the reverse strand, counting down.
TTGTCATTCATACTCCTCAAGGAAAAATCGTTTGTACGGGTGACTTCAAGTTCGACTTCACTCCAGTTGGAGAACCGGCGGACTTGCACCGGATGGCAGCCCTTGGTGAAGAGGGTGTGCTCTGCCTCCTCTCTGACTCGACAAATGCGGAAGTACCAACCTTTACCAACTCTGAAAAAGTCGTTGGTCAGTCCATTATGAAGATTATCCAAGGCATTGAAGGACGTATCATCTTTGCATCCTTTGCCTCAAATATCTTCCGTCTCCAGCAAGCAACGGATGCCGCTGTTAAGACTGGACGCAAGATTGCGGTCTTTGGACGTTCGATGGAAAAGGCCATTGTCAACGGTATCGAGCTTGGCTACATCAAAGCTCCTAAGGGAACCTTTATAGAGCCAAATGAAATCAAAGACTACCCTGCAGGCGAGGTTCTGATCCTCTGTACAGGTAGTCAAGGTGAGCCTATGGCTGCCCTCTCTCGTATCGCTAACGGAACCCACCGTCAGGTGCAACTCCAACCCGGCGATACCGTTATCTTCTCTTCTAGCCCAATCCCTGGAAACACGACTAGCGTCAACAAGCTGATTAACATTATCTCAGAAGCCGGTGTCGAAGTCATTCACGGAAAGATTAACAATATCCACACCTCTGGACACGGTGGTCAGCAAGAGCAAAAACTCATGCTCCGCTTGATCAAGCCCAAATACTTCATGCCTGTTCACGGTGAATACCGTATGCAGAAAGTCCATGCTGGACTAGCGGTGGATACTGGTGTCGAGAAGGACAATATCTTTATCATGAGCAATGGTGATGTCCTTGCCCTTACTGCTAACTCAGCTCGTATCGCAGGTCACTTCAATGCCCAAGACATCTATGTTGATGGAAATCGTATCGGTGAAATCGGCGCTGCTGTCCTCAAAGACCGTCGTGATCTATCTGAAGATGGTGTCGTTCTAGCAGTCGCAACTGTTGACTTCAAGTCTAAAATGATCTTGTCTGGGCCTGATATCCTCAGCCGAGGCTTTGTCTACATGAGAGAATCTGGTGACTTGATTCGCCAAAGCCAGCGCATCCTCTTCAATGCTATTCGTATCGCACTGAAGAACAAAGATGCTAGCGTGCAATCTGTCAATGGTGCCATTGTCAACGCTATTCGCCCCTTCCTTTATGAAAATACAGAACGTGAACCGATTATCATCCCGATGATCCTCACACCAGATGAAGAAGAATAAATCAACAAAACAGCCCCGTCTTCGGAGCTGTTTTTTCTATGCTTTCTTTTCTTGATTTTTAGAAATACTACGATTTTTACCTTCCAAATACACCATCAAAATAGAAATATCTGCTGGGTTTACTCCCGAAATACGGCTGGCTTGACCGATAGTCTCTGGATTGATGAGTTTGAACTTCTGACGGGCTTCTGTCGCAATCGAGTCAATATCATCCCAATCAATATTGGCTGGAATGCGTTTTTCTTCCATGCGTTTCATCTTGGCAACCTGATCCATGGCTTTGGAAATATAACCTTCGTACTTGATTTCTGTTTCAATTAATTCGATAATCTTGTCATCCAAGTCCTCGGCAGCTGGCCCTATGAAAGCTACCACATCTTTGTAAGAAACTTCTGGACGGCGAAGGAATTCTTTGGCTGTCACCGCATCTGTCAACGGCTTGAAGCCCATCTCCTCAACCTTGGCATTGGTTTCCTTGACTGGCTTGAGTTTGATACTGTCTAGACGCTTCATCTCATTGTCAAATTGATTTTTCTTGATTTCAAAACGAGCCCAGCGTTCATCATCTACAAGTCCAATCTCGCGCCCCATCTCTGTCAAACGCATATCGGCATTATCATGACGGAGGATGAGGCGGTATTCAGCTCGACTGGTCAAGAGACGATAGGGTTCAATAGTTCCCTTGGTCACCAAGTCATCAATCATCACCCCGATATAACCGTCGCTTCGCTTCAAAATCAACTCTGGCTTGCCTTGGATTTTTAGAGCCGCATTGATACCAGCGATAATCCCTTGGCCAGCAGCTTCTTCGTAACCTGACGTTCCATTTGTCTGACCAGCAGTAAAGAGTCCTGAGATTTTCTTTGTTTCCAGAGTCGCACGCAACTGGTGTGGCAAGACCATGTCGTACTCAATGGCATAACCTGTTCGCATCATCTCTGCATTTTCCAACCCTTTGATGGAATGAACCAGCTCACGTTGGACATCCTCAGGCAGACTGGTTGAAAGACCTTGGACATAGACTTCCTCTGTATTGCGCCCTTCCGGCTCTAGGAAGAGTTGGTGGCGTTCCTTGTCTGCAAAGCGCACAATCTTGTCCTCAATCGATGGACAGTAACGAGGGCCCACTCCCTTGACCACACCTGTAAACATAGGCGCACGGTGGAGATTGTTTTGGATAATCTCATGACTGGTACCATTGGTATAGGTCAACCAGCATGGCACTTGGTCCTTGACATAGTCTTCATCACGTGAAGTATATGAGAAGTGATTAGGCGCTTCGTCTCCTGGCTGAATCTCTGTCACATCATAATTGATAGAAGAAGCCTTGACACGTGGAGGCGTCCCTGTCTTGAAACGACCGATTTTGAGGCCCAATTCCTTGAGATTATCAGCTAGGTTAATAGAAGCTAGACTGTGATTAGGTCCTGATGAGTACTTGAGGTCTCCGATGATAATTTCCCCACGGAGTGCAGTTCCTGTCGTCACGATAACAGCCTTAGCAGCATACTCTTGATGGGTCGCAGTACGCACACCGACAACCTTGCCATCTTCCACCAAAATCTCATCAATCATGGCTTGACGAAGGGTGAGATTTTCTTGATTTTCAACTGTCTTGCGCATCTCCTTAGAGTAAAGCTCCTTGTCAGCCTGCGCACGAAGGGCACGGACAGCTGGCCCCTTCCCTGTGTTGAGCATCTTCATCTGGATGTAAGTCTTGTCAATGGTTTTGGCCATCTCGCCACCAAGGGCATCGACTTCACGCACGACAATCCCCTTGGCAGAACCACCGATAGAAGGGTTACAAGGCATGAAAGCCAGCATTTCAATGTTGATGGTCGCAAGCAAAACCTTACAGCCCATACGGCTGGCTGCTAGAGATGCTTCTACCCCAGCGTGCCCCGCACCGATTACAATAATATCGTATTCTTCCGTAAAATTATAAGTCATTTCTTAACCTTTCAAAAATTTCTCGCAAATAAGGAACTAACTTCTCCTCCTCTAGAACTTGATCCATAGTGACCCATTTAAAGTGTGTATGCTCTTCAGGATCTAATCTGATAATTGGCTTCTCCTCAACCCACTCTGCTTTATAAACTAAGCGAGTAAAAACCGTATCCTTAGAGGTATCCAGTTGACTATCTTCGTGAAGAAGTTTGAGCGAACTGCTATCTAGCCTAACTCCCGCTTCTTCAATGCATTCTCTAAGAGCACCATCTCGCGGAAGTTCACCCTTTTCAACCCTGCCACCAGGAATATCCCAGTAAGTTGGATAAACGTTGGGTTCTCCTCTTTTAATTTCCGAACGCTGAATGAGTAAATAATCACCACCACTATGAACAAGTACATGGGCAATAAGCTTAACCATCATTTTCTCTCCTATTCCTCAAGATGAATGTGTCTTAGTTGGCCGTCCCAGTCTGGTAGAGCTGTTTTTAAAAAGGCTGGAACTAGATTAATCCCCTCAAGCCTATCCAAGTCAATCCACTTACAGGGCTGCCTTTTCTCATCTTCCTGCATGATCAACGGGGCATCCTCCAGCAAGTCTACCAAATAATGAAATTCGATGTTGTGATAGGAAACACCGTCTTGTTCAAAACGATTCTCAACTACAAAGGCTAGTCGCCCAGCTTGAGCTTTGACACCTAGTTCTTCCCTCACTTCACGGACTACCGCGTCTTCCGTGCTTTCATTGACTTGAATCGCACCGCCAATAGTGTAATACTTGCCCTTATCTTTGGTAACTAGGAGCTTGCCATTTTGGAGAATCAAGGCTGTCGCCCGAACACCAAAAACAGTATTTCCCACTTTTGTCCGAAAGTCTTGTTGAGCCATTTTTATCCTTTCCCTTAAACGACACAAAAACAGTCAAAACTCGTAAGGAGTGCAGGACAAAAAAGCCTGCAACATCCATGAGCTTTGACCATCATTTCTATTGCTTTTATTATTGTAGCAAATTGAGAAAATTTGTCAATCTAAATGTACTGACAAACTTGTCCATCGCGGTAGGCATTGTCAATCAAACCGCCACCTAGGCACTCTTCGCCATCGTAAAAGACAACTGCCTGTCCTGGTGTGATGGCGCGTTGCGGTTCCGCAAAGATGACCTCTGCCTTATCTCCTTTGACATGTACTGTCACCTTAGAATCAGGCTGACGGTAGCGGAATTTAGCCGTACATTCTAGCGTAAATTCCTCTGGCATGTCACGAGTAAAATGAACTTGACTGGCCTCTAGGCTTGTTGACATGAGCGAGTCATGGTAGAATCCTTGTCCGACATAGAGGATATTCTTGCTTAGGTCTTTTCCGACAACGAACCAAGGGGCATTGTCACCACCGTGTTGGCCACCGATACCGAGTCCGCCACGCTGACCAATCGTATAATACATAAGTCCTGCATGCTCGCCCATATCGCGACCGTCCACAGTCATCATTCGACCAGGCTGAGCTGGCAGATAGTTACTGAGGAAGTTTTTAAAGTTCTTTTCTCCGATAAAGCAAATCCCTGTCGAGTCTTTCTTCTTAGCAGTCGCAAGGCCTGCCTCTTCTGCGAGTCTGCGAACTTCAGGCTTTTCCAAATGTCCCAATGGGAACATGGTTTTTTGGAGTTGTTCTTGCGAAAGTTGACTGAGGAAATAGGTCTGGTCCTTCCCATTGTCCACGCCACGAAGCATGTGAACAATGCCATCCTCATCACGCGCCACTCGAGCATAATGCCCAGTCGCTACATAGTCTGCACCCAAGGTCATGGCATAGTCCAGAAAGGCCTTGAACTTGATTTCCTTGTTACACATAACGTCTGGATTTGGCGTGCGTCCTGCACGGTATTCCGCTAGGAAATACTCAAAAACGCGGTCCCAGTACTCTTTTTCAAAGTTGACAGAGTAGTAAGGAATGCCGATCTGGTCTGCTACCGCAGCCACATCCTTGTAATCTTCGGTCGCCGTACAGACGCCGTTTTCATCTGTGTCATCCCAGTTCTTCATGAAGATGCCGATTACATCGTAGCCCTGCTCCTTGAGCAAGAGAGCCGTCACCGACGAATCAACACCACCACTCATCCCAACGACAACACGTGTTTTAGAGTTATCACTCATGGTAAAGTCTCCCATCTATTCGTTTATTCACGATTGAAGGTCGTGTGTGCTTTAACGATTGAAGGTCGCTTGAGCAGTATTCATTATAACACGCTTGGTTGGAGAAGACAAGAAAGAGGCTGATAAATCATCTCAGCCTCTCTTTCATACTTTGCAAATGAATCAATTTTCCCCTTTAAGTTCTTTTTTCGCTTGTTCTATCTGGTATTTCACTTGCTCAAAGCCAGTTCCTCCTAAGGAATTCCGTCTCTGAACAGCGGTTTCTGGACGCAAGTAGATATAAATATCCTCTTCAATCAAGGGATGGTAGACTTGCAACTCCTTCAAATCCCAATCTTGGATATTTTTACCATGCTTGATAGAGTCTAGAACCAATTTCCCTACTATTTCATGCGCTTCTCTAAAAGGGAGGCCTTTTTCTGCCAAATAATCTGCCAGTTCGGTCGCATTCGAAAAATCATTCTCTGTGGATTGCTGCATTTTGGCCTCATTAACCTGCATGCTCGATAGCATACCTGCCAGCACATCCAGAGAATTCAAAATCGTTTCTACTGTATCAAACATGCCTTCCTTGTCCTCTTGCAAATCCTTATTATAGGCCAGAGGCAAAGACTTCATGACGGTCAATAGTCCAAGCAAGTGCCCGTAAACTCGTCCTGTCTTCCCTCGAATCAATTCCGCCATATCAGGATTTTTCTTCTGGGGCATGATAGATGAACCCGTTGAAAAGCTATCAGACAAGCTAATGTACTGATACTCAAAACTGCACCAATTGATGATTTCCTCACAAAAACGGCTCATATGCATCATCAAAATGCTAGCGTTTGACAGAAATTCTAAGATAAAATCACGGTCACTCACTGCGTCCAAGGAATTGGTATAGGGTTGTTGGAAGCCCAATAAATCACTCGATAATTGACGATTGATTGGAAAAGTTGTCCCCGCCAAGGCAGCCGCACCCAGTGGAGATAGGTCCGTATGTTTCAGGTTAAATGCAAAACGCTCGCTGTCCCTTTGAAACATATTGTAATAAGCCATGAGATGATGGGCAAAACTAATCGGTTGAGCGTGTTGCAAATGAGTATAGCCTGGCATGATGGTTTCCACATGTTTTTCAGCCAAATCCAGCAAAACACTGTTCAGATTCGCCAACTTATCCAAGACATGGCCAAGCTGCTCCTTTAGATATAAGTGCATATCCGTTGCGACTTGGTCATTCCGAGAACGAGCCGTGTGCAGTTTCCCAGCCAGAGGACCGATTTTTTCTGTCAGCAACACTTCCATATTCATATGAATATCTTCATTTGCAATATCAAAATGAAGCTCTCCCGCCTCTAAATCTCGCAACAAAGCTTTCAGACCATCTTGGATCTGCTCTGCCTCTTCCAAGCTCAAAATGCCAGTCTGTCCTAGCATTTGAACATGAACTAGGGAACCCATCAAATCAAATTTTGCCAGCTGGTGGTCAAAGGAAATACTCGCACCGAACTGTTCTACCCACTCTTCCACAGTGCCTTCAAATCGACCACCCCATAATTTTGTATTTTTCGACATATCCTGTCGTCCCTTTCTATCGCGTCACTACTCAACATTTTTCTGAACTTCTGAATAAACCTTAGTCGGAAGCCCCCAAAGCTTGATAAATCCAACAGCAGCATCTTGGTCAAAAGTATCCGCACTAGTATAAGTCGCCAAATTTTCATCGTAAAGAGAATTTGGTGATTTCCGAGCCACTACCTGGGCGTTCCCCTTGTAAAGTTTAACTTTTGCAGTTCCATTGACAACTTTCTGTGTCTCCTTGATATAGGCAATCAAAGCCTGAGTTGCTGGGCTAAACCACAAGGCATTATAGATGAGATTGGACAACTCATTTTCGATAATGGGTTTGAAATGAGCCACTTCTCTCACAAGAGTCAAGTCTTCAATCTCCTTGTGAGCTGCCAATAAAGTCACAGCGCCTGGGCACTCATAAATCTCTCTTGACTTAATACCGACTAGGCGATTTTCCACATGGTCAATCCGTCCGACACCATGTTTGCCTGCAATTTCATTGAGTTCTTGAATCAAAGCCGCCACTTTCATCTTCTCACCATTGAGGGAGATGGGCACCCCACAGCTAAACTCAATGTCAATAAATTCTGGACTGTCTGGCGCCTCTTCTGGAGAAGATGTGATTCCAAATGCTTCTTCTGGCGCTTGGTTCCAAGGGTTTTCCAAAACACCACATTCATTTGCGCGTCCCCAAAGATTTTGATCGACAGAGTAAGGATTGTCAAGGTCAGCAGGAACTGGAACACCGTTTTCTTTGGCATATTGGATTTCTTCTTCACGAGACCATTTCCACTCACGAACAGGCGCAACTACTTTTAAATTGGGATCCAAAGCCGCAATAGAGACTTCAAACCGAACTTGGTCGTTTCCCTTACCTGTACAACCATGAGCAATTGTGGTTGCCCCCGTCTGATGAGCTATCTCAACTAGTTTTTTTGAAATAAGAGGGCGACTCAGAGCAGATACCAAGGGATACTTCTGTTCATAGTAGGCATGAGCCTGAAGGGCCACTAAAACATAGTCATTAGCAAATTCTTCCTTAACATCAATGACATAAGACTCAACAGCCCCAACCTTGAGAGCTTTATCGTGGATGAACTCCAAATCTTTTCCTTCACCCACATCCATACAAACAGCGATCACATCATAGTCTTTTTTTAACCATGTAATAGCAACTGATGTATCCAATCCACCTGAATAGGCTAAAATGACTTTTTCCTTACTCATTTCTCTTCCTTCTTTCTATTTTTCGATAGAGGCTTTAAAAGCATCGTCAATCAATTTGTCCAACTCCCCAGAATCCTTCAACTTCTGGATGGTTTTGTCAACCGCCTCTTTTAATTCTTTACTATCTTTTTTCATCGCAACAGCGTAGGAATCTTCTTTGTCATTGTCAAAATCAAACTCAGCGATGGCTAGGTCTGAATTATTCTCAACAAATCCTTTCGCCACTGGTTCCTCAAAGATAACCGCATCCAGTTGCCCTGACTTCAAATCTGTTATCAAATTTCCATTTTTAGGAAGTGAAACGAGAGAAGAATCCTGCAAGGTTTCTTTGGCCAGAGTTTCCTGGATAGAACCTTTCTGCGCTCCAACCTTTTTCTGAGCCAAATCCTTGACTGATTGGTAATCCGTTAATTCAGATTTTCTTACGATAACCTTATTTTTTGAAGTGTAGTAGGGAATTGAAAAATCGTAAACTTGACTTCTCTCTTCCGTTTTAGAAACACCTGATATGGCAAGATCGGCCTTACCTGAATCAAGACTAGCCAGTACATTGTCAAAACTCATTGGAGAGAACTCCACTTCTACACCTAGTTCCTTTGCGATGGCTTTGGCTAGCTCAACATCTGAACCTACAATCTGATTTTTCCCATCAACCAATTTCTGGTATTCAAATGGAGCAAACTCTGGATTTAGGGCCACCACCAATTTTCCTTTAGCCTTAATGGCTTCAACACCTTGGGATTGAGTGTTACTACAAGCAAATAATAAGGGAAACATAAGCAAACCAAACATCGTCATCAACACCTTCTTCACTTTATTCATAGAAGAGCCTCCTTTTATTTTTATACTTTATTGTTGTATAAATAATACTCTTCCCATTCTCGTTTGTCAAGGAAAAACTGTATTTTATTTCATTTAAATCAAGAAAAAGCTTATTATATGATATATTTTTACATATAATAAGCTTATTTATACTATTTGAGTTTTAAAACAATTTGAAGAATTTTGTCGAAATTATACAAATAGAGCATTGCTGAGAAGATCGTTACACTTTTTGTTATAGAGAAACAAAAAAAGAGCCCTAAAGGACTCTTTTATTCTTAATACCAACCGTTGTTAAGCCAGAAGTTCTTGGCAGCTGTCCATGAACCGTAACGTCCTGCAACGTAGGCATCTGCTACACGTTCTTGGTTTTCAGCTGAGTAGTCACCGTTCAAGTATGAATCTGTCAATTGGTAACGTCCGATGTAACGTCCGTTTGTAGCAGTGTAGCTACCACCTGATTCTTTTTGAGCGATCCATTCTTTGGCTTCTGCTTCAGAACCACTTACAGTAGAAGCTGCTGCAGTGTTGCTTTCTGCTGCTGGTGCAGCTGGTGCAGCTGGCGCTTCATAGGTTGTTGTTTCAGTTACTTCTTCTGCAGTTTCTTCCGCAGCTGCTGGTGCTTCATAAGTTGTTGTTGAAGCTGCAGCGGTTGCAGTTGCTGTCGATGGAGCTGTTCCTTCGATAACCAAAACTTGGTCAACATAGATAAGGTGAATATCTTTGATGTTGTTTTTTGCTGCCAATTTTTCAACAGTTGTGTTGTACTTCTCAGCGATTTCTGAAAGAGTATCACCTGATTTAACTGTGTAAGTTACAGTTTCTTGGGCAGATGCAAGTGATGGAGCAAAGAAAGCAAGCAAAGTTGCTACTCCTGCGATAGTTGTTTTAATTTTTTTAGTTGTTAATGACATATCTAAAAATTCTCCTTCCATTGGATATATCTATGATACCTTTTAAATGTTACCGTTGTTTAACGGTTTTATGTAGAAATATTACAAAAATGTTTTATATTTACCGTTTTAAGGAGGTTTTTGTCACAAAAGACCTTATTTTATACTATCTTTAATCATTTTAAGCTTTTGATAAGGGAAATAAGCGCAGAGGTCCATTCTTTGATATAATAGATATAAGAATCTTTGTAAGGGGAAACAGATGCACTCACTTCGTTTTCAATCTGTCTTTGATATTATCGGACCAGTTATGATTGGCCCATCAAGTAGCCACACAGCTGGAGCTGTTCGCATCGGGAAAATCGTTTCTTCCATCTTTGACGATACGCCAACAGAAGTCGAATTCCAATTATTTAACTCATTTGCCAAAACCTACCGTGGTCATGGAACGGACCTTGCTCTCGTCGCTGGTATATTAGGTATGGATACAGACGATCCCGACATTCCAAATAGCCTCGAGATTGCCCATAAACGCGGTATCAAGATTGTCTGGACCATTCAGAAAGACAGCAACGCTCCTCATCCTAACACCACTAAAATTACTGTGAAGAATGAACACAAATCCATCAGTGTGACAGGAATTTCCATTGGTGGGGGAAATATCCGAGTTACGGAGCTTAACGGCTTTGCTGTCTCTCTCAACATGAACACACCAACCATTATCATCGTGCATCAGGATGTTCCAGGTATGATTGCTCATGTTACTGAAGCCCTCTCTCGTTTCGATATCAACATCGCTCAGATGAATGTGACTCGAGAAAAAGCTGGAGAAAAAGCCATTATGATTATCGAAGTCGATAGTCGAAGTTGCGAAGAGGCGATTGAAGAAATCCGAAAAATCCCTCATCTCCACAATGTCAATTTCTTTAAGTAGGAGGAAGCATGTTTTATTCTATCAAAGAATTGGTCGAGCAGGCGGATCTAGACTTCCAAGGAAATGTCGCAGAACTCATGATTGCGACAGAATATCAACTAACCGGTCGGGAACGGCCAGAAGTTCTCCTTCTCATGGAACGCAATCTAGAAGTCATGAAAGCCTCTGTCGAGCTCGGCCTCAGTGAAAACAAATCCCGTAGTGGTCTAACAGGTGGAGACGCGGCCAAACTAGACCGCCATCTCAAAAGTGGCAAGGCCTTGTCTGACTTTACCATCCTATCAGCAGCCCGTAATGCCATCGCGGTCAATGAACACAATGCGAAGATGGGCTTGGTCTGCGCTACTCCAACCGCAGGAAGTGCTGGCTGTCTGCCAGCCGTTCTCACTGCTGCTATCCAAAAATTAGACCTTAGCCACGAAGAACAGCTGGATTTCCTCTTTGCTGCTGGTGCCTTTGGACTAGTCATCGCAAACAATGCCTCTATCTCAGGTGCTGAAGGTGGCTGTCAGGCCGAAGTTGGCTCTGCCTCTGCCATGAGTGCCGCAGCCTTAACCTTGGCTGCAGGTGGGACCCCCTATCAGGCTAGCCAAGCCATCGCCTTTGTCATTAAAAATATGCTGGGCCTCATCTGCGATCCCGTCGCTGGTTTGGTCGAAGTTCCCTGTGTAAAGCGCAATGCCATGGGAGCCAGCTTTGCCTTTATCGCAGCAGACATGGCCTTGGCAGGTATCGAGTCTAAGATCCCTGTTGACGAAGTCATCGATGCCATGTACCAAGTTGGATCAAGCCTCCCAACTGCCTTTCGTGAAACGGCTGAGGGTGGACTCGCCGCCACACCTACTGGTCGTCGCCTACAAAAAGAAATCTTCGGCGAATAAACTCATCTTTATCTATTAGGAGAAACTATGCCCTCTATCTCAGCAATCTTTTTTGATCTGGACGGAACTCTGGTTGACAGTTCCATCGGGATCCACAATGCCTTTACCCATACCTTTAAAGAGCTAGGAGTTCCTAGCCCTGATGCCAAAACCATTCGTGGTTTCATGGGACCTCCACTTGAAAGTAGTTTTGCAACATGTCTTCCCAAGGAACAAATCTCGGAGGCCGTCCAGATATACCGCTCTTACTACAAGGAAAAAGGGATCCACGAAGCCCAACTCTTCCCCCGAATAACAGAATTGCTTCAAGAGCTTTCGCAAAACTACCCTCTATACATCACTACAACAAAGAATACTCCTACTGCTCATGATATGACTAAAAATCTGGGAATCCATCATTTCTTTGATGGCATTTACGGCTCTAGTCCTGAAACGCCACATAAGGCAGATGTCATCCGTTACGCCTTGCAAGCGCATCAACTCCATGCAGACCAAGTCCTCATCATTGGGGATACCAAGTTTGATATGATTGGAGCCCAAGAAACTGGCATTAAAAAGTTTGCTGTTACTTGGGGATTTGGAGAAGAGGCTGATTTACTCAGCTATCAGCCTGACTGGATTGCCCATACCATTGATGATATCATTAGCCAGCTCTAACCATACAAAAATACTCCTAACACTAGTGAACTAGGTTGAGGAGTATTTTTTATATGTTGTTACTATCAGAAGGAATCAACTCCATGCTTAAGCAGTAATTTGATCCTGTTCTTCAGTATCTGTATCTTCATCCTTCTTACTTGGCCAAGCAAGCATGACAATAAGAGCAATCGGTCCAACGAGAGGAACCAAAGCAATGAAGATAAAGGCCCAGTGGAAACCAGCGTCTCGTAAGCAGCGAAGCGACTCAGCCGCTTTAAAATAGAGTAGAAATATCTTAATATTTTCGTACCATTTCTTCAAACTGAGAGTCTTCAGTGTTCTCTTTATTTGTTTCACTATTCTCTATCACTTTTTCTCCAAATCGTTGACTTGGCATAGCGAGCATAACGAGCAGTGTTATTGCACCCAAAGGAACAAATACAATAAAAATATAGGCCCAATGGATACCCACATCTCGTAAGCGACGTACTATCAGTGCTAGTAGAGGAACAAACTCTATTATAAACAAAATAATACACATACTGAAGACCGCAATATTCCTGATGGCTTTATCAGATTCTACTCCAGTAAAAAGTGAGTAGTAGGCGGGCAAGAAAATCACCATATTTAGTAGCCAAACCCACCAAAATTCTGGACGTGTGGAACGACCAGAAAAATTTGCATAGCCTTTGAAAAAACTCCTAATAGCACTCAGCATACAAAAATCTCCTTTTGACTTTAATACTTATTTCGCAAAGTTATGTTACCAGCTTAAAATAGAGGTAGTTTTTAGATTGTCTGAAATCACTCTCCTGATAGATCAAATAACATCGTCCCTTGAATAGTTGCGCTTATTAAACCTTTGAAAGATCCGATGTTCTCTACTCTCTATTTATAAAAACCAGCTTTCTGATTCTCTCAGAAAACTGGCGATAGTTGTTTCATTATGAAGGTAGTTGGACACTCTTACTCAGCATGAGTTGTCTCATTCGCAAAGGAAATAATCGCTTCTTTGAGCTCATCTCCGCTGAGTGAACGGAACTCTTCAATCTTTTGATCAATCGCTTCTAGCGGCATGACATTTACCTTACCAACGAAAATCTTGTCCATGACTTGGTTATCAACCAATTCGGTCGAAACCAAGAGTTCTTCATAGAGTTTTTCACCTGGTCGAATACCGACCTCAACGATTGGAATTTCACTTTCCGTGTGCCCACTTAGAAGGACCATTTTCTTAGCCAAGTCATAAATCTTGACTGGTTTGCCCATATCGAGGATAAAGACTTCTCCGTCCTTGGCATAAGCGCCAGCATGGATTACTAGACGGCTAGCCTCTGGAATGGTCATGAAGTAACGTGTCATACGGAAGTCTGTCACCGTTACAGGACCGCCTTCAGCAATCTGACGTTCAAAGACAGGAATCACGCTACCACGACTACCCAGAACATTTCCAAAACGGACTGCACAGTAGGTTGATTTGCTACGTTGGTTAAAGCCAGTGACAATCAATTCTGCCACGCGCTTAGTCGCACCCATAACATTCGGTGGATTGACCGCCTTGTCAGTCGAAATCATAACCATCTTAGGTACTTTGGCCTCATCAACAGCCTTGGCAACATTGTAGGTACCGAGGATATTGTTCTTAAAGGCTTCTTTTGGATTGCGCTCCATCATCGGAACGTGTTTGTGGGCTGCAGCATGGTAAACAATGGCTGGTTTGTACTGCTCAAACACCTGCAAGAGACGGTCATAGTCCTGAATATCTGCAATAACAGGAACATAATCAATCCCTTGGAATGTACGGATCAATTCATGATAAACGAGATAGATTGAGTTTTCACCATGTCCAAGCAAGACAATACGCTCGGGATTAAAGCGACTAACCTGACGACAAATCTCTGAACCAATCGAACCACCTGCCCCTGTCACCAGGATGGTCTTGCCTGTAATCTCAGTACCCAGACGCGATTCGTCGAGACGAATTTCCTGACGGCCCAAAAGGTCTGTGATATCAATTTTCTGGAAGCCACTGCCTGGTTGATGGAGTCCTTGAACGACTGTCTCAACCTTAGGCATCTTGTAACATTTGACGCCTAGCTTATTACACATCTGCAAGATGCGTTCGTACTCTGAAGGGTCAAGCGAAGGGATCGCTACGATGACACGCTCGATTTGGTGACGTTTAGCCAATTCAGGTAGATTATCATAAGAGCCCAAAACTGGGATTCCACCTAGTTTTTGTCCCTTTTTCTTTTCATCATTATCCAAAATCCCCACTAGCTCAAGGTCGCTAGTTGGATGTTGATAGCTGTTCATAAAGAGGGCACCACCATCACCAGCACCAATCAAGAAGGTCCGACGATGCTCTCCATCTCCGCCACCTTGCTTGCGCTTAGAATAAATCAACTGCCAAGTGATACGAGGAAGCAAGATGAGGAAGGTACTCAACAAAATGAAGAGCACGATGAAACGGATAGAAAACAATGGAAGAAAGGCATAGCAGATTCCATAAGAAAGAACACTGCTGAGCATCACACCGAAAAAGATTTTCATGAAATCCGTAATTTTGCTATAACGGCTGATACTAGCATTTAGCCCCCAAAATGCAATCATGATTTGATAAAGGAGGAAGGCTAAAAGAGTGTAGATTACATAATCCACAGGCGCAGGATTTATAAGGCCATAAAACAAGATATAAGATACGATGATGGAAACCACCATACTCAGAATATCGAATATCCCCCAAAACACTTGTTTTTGCTGTTTATTTAAAATTTCAACCAGATCAATCACATAATCTGTTAGTTTTTTATTCATAGGAATTTACTCCCCCTTAAAAGAGTCAGATGATACTGTTGTTATGATAACCTGAATCATTCAGTCTATCGGGGCTCACTTTCTCTTTCTTAAAAGTTTGACGAAGATAAACTGACGTACAAAGCCTGGACAAAGTGCAACAATTGCCTGAATGAAGATACTTTTAGCATATTCCATGTAAGAAATTTGCCCTCGCTCAAGCATGCGCTGACGAGCTTGACGATAGAGTTTAAGGTAGCGCAAGCCACCTCGACGCTCAAACATCCCTGCACCGACACGAACCTTACACAAGATTTGATCTAGGTTCCCAGTCTTGGCACCTGCAGCAATCATATTGAGCCAAAGGAGGTCATCCTCCATGTAAAGGCCATCTTCATAGTTGCCCGCCTTGAGGACCATGTCCTTTTTGAACATGACTGTCATATGGTTAAAGGCGCTTCTCATTCTCTGATAAGTCACAATGTCTGCATGCTGAGTTGGAACAAGACGATAAGACACAATCTCATCTGGATTGTCAATGAACTCTGCGATATGTCCGCCTAAGAGATCGAGATCTTCTTTCTCCATTAGCTGAAGCTGTTTCTCAAAACGATCCGGAACGGCTAAATCATCCGTATCCATGCGGGCAATAATATCATACTGGCACTGTAAAACACCGTATCGAAGAGCCAAGCCTAAACCTTGGTTTTGTTCTAAGGGGCACCGTTTAACTGGAATGTCTGACTGAGCTTCCACTTCATCTAGCACCTGATAGAGTTCTGGTGTGAGAGGTCCATCCTCTACGAGAACAAGCTCACTCGGTTTTAAGGTCTGGTTTTGAACACTTTTGATGGCATCTCTCAAAAATGTCGGATTTTCCTTTACATAGACCGACATCAAGACGCTGATTTTTTGCTTTTCAGACACAGTTTTTCTCCAATATATAGATTTCCTTCCACTATTTTATCACAAAATTCCCTAGTTTCCTATTTTTATATCAAATCAAGGAAAATTCTAGTAAAGAAATCCGTCCCTTTTCACTTTCATTGATTGATCTGTCTTGGCTGTCATTACTTGACATTATAAGGAAAAAACCTTAAAATAAGCTGTTATTAAAATCATCCTATCGAGGTTTTTATGAAAAAACAATCACTCTTTTTTGTTCTAGGAATTGTCTTAATCGGGACTGTTTTACGTTCTCCCTTTACTGCTCTACCAACTATTTTAGGAGATATCGCTCAGGGACTAGGAGTGGAGGTTAGCTCTCTTGGGATTTTAACCAGTCTCCCTCTCTTGATGTTTGCTCTTTTCTCTGCTTTTGCAAGTCGCTTGGCACAAAAAATTGGGTTGGAACATCTCTTTACTTACTGTCTCCTCCTCTTAACTGTTGGCTCTGTCATTCGAATTTTCAATCTCCCCCTTCTCTATCTAGGGACCTTAATTGTGGGAGCAAGCATTGCGATCTTCAATGTACTCCTCCCAAGTATGATCCAGGCAAATCAGCCTCAAAAGATTAGTTTCCTAACAACTCTCTATGTCACTGCCATGGGAATTTCGACAGCCATCGCTTCTTATCTATCCGTCCCTATCACCCAAGCTAGTTCTTGGAAGGGACTCATCCTCGTTCTCAGCTTTCTCTGTCTGGTCACTCTGCTAGTCTGGTTGCCAAATCATCGCCATAACCACCACCTAGAAAGCCAAAAAGAAAAGCAAGTCAAAGAGAATATTCTAAAAAGTAAAGATGTCTGGGCTATCATTATCTTTGGCGGGCTTCAGTCCTTGCTCTTTTATACAAGTATGACCTGGTTGCCAACGATGGCTGTTAGTGCTGGCCTTTCTAATAATGATGTGGCTCTCCTCGCTTCTATTTTCTCACTGATCAGCATTCCTTTTTCAATGACTGTTCCAAGTCTAACGACTCGTCTGTCAGATGGTCATCGTCGAATCATGCTGGCAATTATCTCTATCGCTGGTATGATAGGAATTGCCATGCTCTTGTATCCAGCTAATAATTTCCTCTACTGGTTAGTCGTCCATCTCTTGATTGGAACGGCCTGCAGTGCCCTCTTCCCCTACCTCATGGTTTGCTTCTCACTTAAGACCAGCTCGCCTGAAAAGACTGCGCAACTCTCAGGTCTGGCACAAACAGGGGGCTACATCTTGGCGGCCTTTGGTCCTACCTTGTTTGGTTATAGTTTTGAACTTTTTCAATCTTGGATCCCAGCTGTCCTTGCTCTTCTAGCTGTTGACATCATCATGACTATCTCACTCTTTATGGTGGATCGGGCGGATAAAATCCTCTAAACTTCTAGTTTTTACTAGGAGTTTTTTATATGTAAAATTTTTACACATATTTCTTGACAGGGCTTTCAACTTGAGATACAATATATTTGAAATGAGTATATATAAAATTTTTATATAATATAAAGGAGGTTTCCCATGTACTTCCCAACATCCTCTGCCTTGATCGAGTTTCTCATCTTGGCTGTACTGGAGCAGGGGGATTCTTATGGTTATGAGATTAGTCAAACCATTAAGCTCATCGCCAATATCAAAGAATCTACGCTCTATCCCATTCTCAAAAAATTGGAAGCCAGTGGCTTTCTGACCACCTACTCTAGAGAGTTTCAGGGGCGTATGCGCAAATACTACTCCTTGACCAATCGGGGCGTAGAGCAGCTCGTTACTCTAAAGGAAGAGTGGACGCTCTATACCGACACCGTCAACGGCATCATAGAAGGGAGTATCCGCCATGACAAGAACTGACTATCTGACTCAGTTAGAAACCTATCTCAATAAACTGCCTGAAGCTGACCGCATCGAAGCTATGGACTACTTTAAGGAACTATTTGACGATGCAGGTCCAGAGGGCGAAGAGGAACTCATTGCCAGTCTGGGAACTCCAAAAGAAGCTGCCCATGATATCCTCTCTGATCTTCTCGATAAAAAAGTCAATGAAGCCCCTGCTCAAAAGAATGACCGTCAACTGCTACACATTGCCCTCCTGGCCCTGCTAGTAGCTCCTATCGGAATTCCGGTCGGGATCGGCATCCTCATGGCCATCATCGGTATTATTATCGCAGCCGTCTCCGTCATTTTAGCCTTCTTTACCGTCTCTGTGACGGGTATCCTGCTAGGTGGACTCTTTATCGTAGAGAGCTTTAGCGTCCTAGTCGAAGCCAAATCTGCCTTTATCTTGATTTTTGGGGCCGGTTTGCTTTCTATCGGTGCTTCTTCTCTTGTTCTACTGGGTATCTCCTATGTAGCTCGTTTCTTTGGCCTCCTAATCGTCCGCTTGGCACAATGGATTCTTAAAAAAGGAAAGAGAGGTGACAGACATGCGTAAATTGACGAAAGGATTTCTCATCTTTGGTGTGGTTTCTACAATCCTTGGTTTTATCATGATCATTGTAGGCGCCCAGTCCAATGGTATTCAAAGTTTACTTGCCATGTCAAAAGACCCAGTCTATGACAATCGTATCGAAGAAGTGACCTTTGGAAATGAGGTGGAAAAACTTGATTTGACCCTTGAGGAACATAGCCTAACCATCACAGAGTCTGTAGATGACAAGATCCACATCACCTATCATCCTTCCGTGTCTGGTCGTCACGATCTGACTACTGGCATGAGTGACAAAACACTAAGCGTCACTGACAAACAAGCCTCCCAACATCGTTTTCTCGGTTCAGGAATCGAAGGCCTACTTCGTATCGCCAGCAACTATTCTAATCGTTTTGACGAAGTCATTCTCTCCCTCCCTAAAGGAAGAAGGCTGCAAGCTATCGCCGTCTCAGCCAATCGTGGACAAACCACTATTCGTCAAGCCAATCTTGAAAATGCGACAATTAAAACAAAAGGCTTCCTCTTAAGACTAACTGAAAGTTCTATCAAGAACAGCACACTAACGACACCTCATATCATCAATATCTTTGATACCGAATTTACAGATAGCCAGGTCAAGACGGAAAGGGAACACATCTATGCTGAGAATATCAAGGTCCACGGCAAGGTTGAGCTAGAGGCCCATTCCACTCTAAACCTCATTCTCTCCCAGAAAGAGACTAACCGTATCAATCTAGATCTTTCTTCTCAGCATGGTGGTATCTATTATAAACCCAAAGAAGAACATCGTGGACAAAAAGAGAATCAACTTGCCAACCCTTATAAAACTGAAAAAGCAGATGTCAAGGACCTGCTCATTGCAAAAGCCAACCAGGATATCTACCTACCTAAAGAAGAGCACTCTGCTCCGTCTAGAAACCATTGACAAAAACGCTTTCATCTGCTAGGCTAAAGATAGAAAACGACCATAAAAAGGAGGTTCCACCATGACACAAGAATGGTTTGAAAGTGCCGATCTTGAGAAGAAATCACCTCAGACGAAATCGGAAAACCAGCCCAACGAGCCAGAGACTTCGGAAACTGTGGAAACTGAACCACAAGTAAGCGAAGAAACTTCTGTTTCACCTAAAGAGATGGAAACCCATGAGGAGGAAGCTCCCGAAATGACTGAGGAAACCCAAATCGAGGAAGAGGGAGAAGGGAAAGCTGAAGAGGAGCACAAGCAAGAAAACCCTGCAAAAGAGAAAAGTATCCTCAGCAAGGCTTTAGAAAGCCCCTATATCCCAGATATTGATCCTCGTAAAACAGTCCGATTCAAAGAAGAAATCATACTATTTTGGACTTGGCTACTGGATGCTATCCAAGAACCAACTGCTAGCAAGACTACGGACCAAAAGCATCGTTACAGTGTCTTTGCCCTACTCACCTTGCTGTCTTCGATTAATCTTTTCTTTAGTATCTATCATATCAAGCACCTCTACTACGGCTATATGGCATCTATTGCCAATAGTTTACCTAACCAGCTCCCTCCTTTAAATCTCTTTGCTGGACTCTCCATCTTGGTCGCTAGCGCTCTATTTTACTTTTCTATCATTTTGGGAGGCTTTACTGTCCGACGTGTACTGGACCAGGAGAGCGATTTCACATTCCAAGAAGCTTGCGATCGTTACAGCCGACTCTTTGCTATCCCACTTGTCCTAACGGCTCTAGCAAGTTTCTTTGCACTCTTTGGTGGCTTACGATTTGCTGGTATCCTCACTCTTCTAAGCCTGGCCATCATTGCCCTTGGAAATCTCTTTGTGATTAGCAAGCCAAGTAAGACTAGTAGCCTTGACCCATTTTATCGATTCTTGCTAGCTGTCTTACTTGATGGCGCTATTCTCTTCCCCTTCTTCATTGCAGAGCTCGCGCTGACAGTAGACTACCTTCGCATCCTGACCTTCTTTTAACCAAAATCCCTGCCATTTGTTAATGACAGGGATTTTTATGATTACTCTTTTTCGAACTGTGCCTACTCGATGGCTGCCAATCCTTCAAAGTCTTGTCCTAGGATGGCTTGTACTTCTAATTGATTGGCATCTAATTGCTGGTAAAATGCTTTTGGTAGTGACTCTAGGAATCTTGCATAGCCCAAGCGAGCGATGGATTCGTAGTCTTCTGCTTTGGACCCATCACCAGAAATCGTCACTAGGTCAATCTCCCAAACAAGCTCCTTGCCTGCCAGCTGCTCGGTATAAGGGACTGGTACAAAGGGTTCCTTTGGTAAAATCGTTTTGACTCCCTGGGCTAGGTGATAGATACCGTGCACCTTACCTTGGGCGTCTGGGTAAAATTTCACACTGGCAAGGTAGGCATCAGAGCCTTGAACCTTCTTGACCAGCTCTTCAAAACGTGCC
The DNA here is from genome assembly GCA_905372585.1 of Streptococcus oralis. GTDB lineage: Bacteria > Bacillota > Bacilli > Lactobacillales > Streptococcaceae > Streptococcus > Streptococcus oralis_CJ. The sequence continues at coordinate 60,592 of CAJPPL010000003.1, read as the reverse complement.
AATCCATCCTCAGCCAAAAAGCTCTCGAGGTATTCCTTGTTGAGATAGATAGGGGACAAGAGCCCTTGGCAATAGACTAGACGAACCGCCTTATCCGCTAAATAATTCTTGACCGTTTCTCGGAAATAAGCTTCAAATTCAAACCCTTCTAGCCCTTCTATCACTTGCCCCAACTTGTTTGATAGGGCTTGGAGGAGAGCCTCTACAATCTCCCAGTCCGATCTGGTAAGGAAGTCTGAAATCACCACTTGATAGCCTTTTCGACTATCCGCATAGTTCACCTTGAAGAGAAATTGCGACTGACCAACAATCCCACACTCGATATACTCGAGACGATTGAGGGGCTGACGGAGATAGACCGCATCATAACTATGCGACTCCAAGCCCTCCACCAAGGCTAAGATGGACTTGGCAGTCAAGACCTCCTGTTGTCCTAGAATGCTTTCTTTATTTGGGATAAAAAATGTTTTCGCCATAACTGGCCTCCTTTGAAATCGTTTACACATAGTATACCCTATTTCCCTGAAAGATACAGAAACAAACTTTAGATTTTTAGATAAAAAGCATAGAAAAACAGCCCCTAAAAATTGCTTGACATTCAGCAGACTAAAAGTAATCGGTATTCACACACCCTAGAAATGCAATAAAGACGACCAAAGGAATCGTCTTCATTTTCTGTAAGTAAATTCTATATAGCTTATACTGTCCTTATCTATATTGCTATCCGACTTTAATTTTGTGGCTAACTGCCATGCTTGTTCAAAATATTTTCTAAATACCCCCACCAATTCCTTTCAAAGAATATGGATAAGACGCATAAGATGATGAGACAAAAATAACCTCTTCCTTATCAATTATGACAAATTTAATCTTTGAAAATTTTATTTTTTCTTCCTTATTATCAAAGTATCTACACGAATAATTGGAATCGTAACTTAGATGTTCAAGCATTTCGTCTATATTACGCGTATAACTAAAGGTAAGTATTTCTTTATAATCTCATATATCTTTTTATGATTGTAGATCTTTTTAATTTGCTTATCAATTTAATTGCCTACATGTTCCTTCTTAGCATCATTTCTTCGTATAGGATTTATTTTCATAAAATCTTGCTAATTAAAGTCACAAAATCAATACATATTCTAAGAATATATCTGAATTTCATAAAAAAGCAATGAATGAACTTCTAAGAAAGCAAAAACTCATTCTGAGCTCTTCTTACTTTTTATCCTGCTGTGCCAGCTCCTGATTGTAGGACAAAGCTAGATTGATCCAGTAAGACAGTTCTTTTTGTGCTTCACCATCTAAATCAATATAGCCATAATAAAGCCTACCCTTCATTAAAGTCACACTGGCACCATTTTGGGGCAGGACCTGCTTTTCCATTTCCTTACCGATGCGGACCATGACAAGCTCTTGACTTCTCGAACTCACAGTAACAGTCATCTTACCTCGGACCATAAAAGCCAAACCACCAAACATCTTCTTCTCTTCTACCTCTTCTTCAAAAACATGAGGAGGAAGTTCAGTAGCTAAAATGGTACAAATCTGTTGAGCTAAAGATTTACTATACGCCATCGCTCTCCTCTAATTCATCATCACATCCCAGCCGATACCAAAACGGTCAATTAAACGGGCATAAAACTTAGCAAAAAATTGATTCTCTAGAGCATAGAGAATCTGTCCACCTTCAGCAAGCTTAGCAAAAAGTTCATTGGCTTCTTCTCTACTGTCTGGGCTCAGAACCAACCATTGATTGGGCTGATGATTGTTAGGAATAGACAGATCATTAAAAACACCTACATCCTCACCGTTGAGTGTCAGATTCTCCGTATCTAAGGCAATCCAGGCAATCTTATCTCGTTTTTCTGCAGAAAGGTTTGCTGGATCCATCATCTCACTGGCTCGGACAAGTCCCTTAATCTCTGTCTGAAAAAGATCTGCATAGAAACGAAAAGCTTCTTCGGCCTGACCATTAAAACTTAAAAACACGTCTAATTTCATTATTGTTCCTCCAATTATTTATATCTGAGAATAAATCTCTAGTATCAGTTTATCAATTAAGATAAAAATTTTCTTATTCTCAATTGCGCTTGTTTGGCTAGGGAACGCATGATTAAAACTGGAAGATTAACTGTAATAGGTGGATCACTGGGCAAGGGCCTGCGCATGCTGATTTCCTCTTGATAGATGCTATCGCCTGAAAAAGTGAGAGGCTCATCGCTGCCCCAGCGAAAGTTATGCTTCAAGACATAGTTTTTAGTTAGGCGTAAATCCTCCAGCAATTCACAGGCCAAAAGATAGTAGCGACCATCGGGTACATTTTCAAAAGTAAACTGTCTCTCCTGACTCAGTGCGACTCCGATAACCGGCTCTTCTTTGGGTATTCGGGTTTTAAACAACCCGACACAGCTAAGGCGTGGTTCATACCCCTCAGGATAAGATAGCGCCACAGTCAGTCGATTGCCACTTTTACAGTCGGGATCCTGATGTAACAAAGCTCCCTTCTCATTCAGCTGTTTTACCATAAAATCATAAGCCTTGGTTGATTCTTGGTAGTATTTTTTAGGCGAAAGTCCAGTATGCCGCTTAAAAGTATTGGAAAAACTGCCTAGACTATCATAACCAGCTTCCATAGAGGTCTCGGTCACATTTTGCCGACCTTCTACAATTTCCTGAATCCCTTTTTCCATCTTAAGAGCTTCCACATATTGCTTGATAGAAAAACCCATCTTTTTCTTGAAAGTTCTGGATAGATGGGAAGGACTATAATGGAAATACTGAGCTAAATCGGTCAGACTCAGCTCTTCATCTGCATGCTGACGCAGATAGGCTGCCACTTCTTCCATGATAGCTTTAGACATAGATCTGCTCCTTTCCCATTTATTTAAGTTCATTATATCACATCAAAAAGAAAGGACAAAAATCAGAACTGTGGAAAGAAAATCAGAAATCAAGTGATGCTCCGCAAGATGTCCCAAGAATCGGCGGAAACAGTCTACTTTCCCAAAACTCTGTCCAACAAGACTTTTACCTGTAGATAAATGATGAAAAAAACTTTAGACGCTTGAGTCGTCTAAAGTTTTTAGTTTTTCTTAGGAATTTAGAAACTTGCCTTACCATCAAAAATAGTCAGCTTATGTAAATTTTCCATGCCTGCAATAATGGGTCTAGCTTTTGCAATGAGATTTTGAAAAACTTCCAAGGTCAGACTGTCATTGTGAGCTTGCTCGCTCTCCCAAACCTCATAAATATAGATGCTGTTGGGTTCGTCTGCCTTCTCTCCTAAGATATAACAGAAACAAGTATCAAGATTTTGCATTTCTTTGACAACTTCTTGCATATAAGCAGCAAGTTCCTGCGCCTTTCCTTCTTGGGCCATTAATTTCCCATAAACACAAAATTTTTCCATTAGGATCTCTCCTTATTACTGAGCTACCACTGTTTCCAAGCTTTCACCAATAGCTGCTAGGCGCTCGATTACTTCTGCTTGTGTCAATTCATTTTCTGAAACATAGCGGTTGCGTGGGTGAACACGGCACTCGTGTGAGCATCCACGAAGGTACTTGTCTTCATTTTCTTCTGATGTTAGGATACGACGGTTACAGAAGGGATTTCCACAGTTGACATAACGTTCACATGGCGTTCCATCAAACCAGTCTTTCCCTACGATAGTTGGGTTGACATGGTTAACATCAACGGCGATACGCTCGTCAAAGACGTACATTTTCCCATCCCAAAGCTCACCTTGAACTTCTGGGTCTTTACCGTAAGTTGCGATTCCTCCGTGCAATTGGCCAACATCTTTGTAGCCTTCACGAACCATCCAGCCTGAGAATTTCTCACAGCGAACGCCACCTGTACAGTAAACCACAACACGCTTGTCCATGAATTTTTCCTTGTTGTCACGGACCCATTGTGGCAACTCACGGAAGTTGCGGATGTCTGGGCGAATAGCTCCACGGAAGTGTCCTAGGTCGTACTCATAATCGTTACGTGTGTCAAGGACAACGGTATCTTCGTCAAGAAGGGCTTCTTTGAACTCTTTTGGAGATAAGTAAGCACCTGTTGTTTCAAGTGGGTTGATGTCATTATCAAAGTCGTTGTCTTCCAAACCAAGGTGGACAATTTCTTTCTTGTAGCGAACAAACATCTTCTTGAAGGCTTGTTCATTTTCTTCGTCTATCTTGAACCAGAGGTCTTCCATGCCTGGGAGGCTGTGAACGTAGTCCATGTATTTTTGAGTTGTTTCGTAGTCACCTGAAACGGTTCCGTTGATTCCCTCGTCAGCGACTAGGATACGACCTTTAAGGCCGATTGATTTACAGAAAGCCAAGTGATCTGCCGCAAATTGCTCTGCATTTTCAATTGGAGTATAGAGGTAGTAAAGTAAGACACGAATATCTTTTGCCATAAGATTTGTTCTCTTTTCTATTCTTAAATTTTCAGAATTTTTCATTCAACTATTCTAGTATACCCACTTGGGAAAACGAATGCAATTTATTTGACCGGAAATTATATAGAGAGACCTGCCATTGCACTTCATCAGTAACCATAGCGAATCGCAGATAATTCTCTCAATTTTTTTATTTCCATCCTAAAAATCACTACCTCCCCTAGAAAACTAAGGAAGGCAGTGATCACATTTTTAGGAATTAGGAATGAATACACGAAATCAATCGATTTTATGATTTTTTGTTTTTCAAGAATTCGTCGTATTGTTTTTGCATTTCGTTCAATACTTTTTCGTAGGCACCTTCAGATTTCAATTTTTCCATCAATTCTGGAATAGCTTTATCTGGGTCTACAGTACCAGTGTTGATAGCTGTATCGAATTGTTGCATTGTGTTAGAAATTGCTGAGATTTCAGATTTCACATTGTCAGTGTTAAAGATGAATCCAAGTGCTGGAGATTCTTTAGCTTCTGCCAATTGTTTCTTAGAATCTTCGATTTGTTGGTCTGTAACGTTTTCGTTGATGTAAAGAATCCAGTTGTTACCAGTGTTCCATCCACCCATGTGAGTATTTCCTTTGTAGCCATCAAGGACGCGTACACGGTTTTCTTTACCTTCAATTTTTTCCCAGTTCTTGCCTTCTGGACCGTAAACAAGACCGTTCAAGAGTTCAGGGTTCGTGTTCAAGAGGTTCAACACTTCCATTGATTTTTCTTTGTTCTTAGAGTTGTTTGAGATAACAAAGTTGGCAACTTGTGTTGTTTGGTTTTTCTTGATAAAGTTAGTGATTGGTTTGATTTGGATGTCTTTGTTCGCAACGCGTGAAAGCAAGCTGTTACCGTAATCAGCTGGTCCTACTGTTTCTTCACGAACGAACCAAGTGTCTTGTTGAAGCTCAAATGTAGTGTCGCTTGTTGCTACGTCTTTTGGAATGTATCCTTCTTCATAGAATTTGTGAAGAGTCTTCAAGTGTTCTTTGAAACGAGGCACTTCGTAACGGTTTACGATCTTAGTAGTGTCTCCTTCAAGGTCGATAACAAATGGAAGTCCGTTTGGTACTGGGTAGTCAAAGTTATCAGATGGGATAAAGTTCTTCGTAACCGCAAATGGTACTACATCTGGAGCTTTTTCTTTGATTTGTTTCAAGACTGGCTCAAGTGTTTCGTATGAAGTGACACCTGAAATATCGATACCGTATTTAGCAAGAAGAGTTCCGTTGAAGGCAAAGTTTTGAGATGATGCAACGTTAGCTGCAACTGGTACTGCATAGATCTTACCGTTTACAGTGTTCCCTTTGATGTAAGCTGGGTCAAGTGCTTTGTAAAGCTCTGCTCCTTCTTTTTTATACAATTCAGTCAAGTCAGCATAAGCACCTTTTTGAGCATTTACGACATAGTTAGATGCAAATGCGATATCATAGTTTTCACCAGATGATGTGATAACAGACATTTTCTTATCATAGTCACCCCATCCAAGGTATTGGATATCCAATTTAGCACCGACTTTTTCTTCGATGATTTTGTTTGCATTTTCTAGCAATTCATCCAAGTTGTCTGGTTTGTCACCGATTTGGTACATTTTGATTACAGGTTTTTCACCTGAAGTAGTATCTGCAGCTTTTTTGTTGTTACCTGTAAGGTTTCCACAAGCAGCAAGACCAGCAGCCAAAGCGACTACGCTAGCAGATGCAAAAGCATATTTTTTCCAGTTTTTCATGATAAAAACTCCTTTTTTTATTTTTAAACTTATAAACGATTTAATAATTTGTAACTTCAGTCACTAAGATGAAGTTGGGAAGGGAGAAACAGTGTTTCTCAGCAAGTGCTATTCTTTGACACCACCGATCGTCAACCCTTTAACAAAGTAGCGTTGGAAGAATGGATACAGAATCGCGATTGGAAGGGTTGCAACAACAACCATGGCCATACGACCTGTTTCTTTCGGTAGAGCGACTCCCAGTTGACCAGATAGGCCGACTGCTTTTGCGATGTAGTCCATATTTTGTTGGATTTGCATGAGCAAATATTGCAATGGATACAAGTTGTCACTCTTGATGTAAAGAAGGGCGTTGAACCAGTCGTTCCAGAAACCAAGAGCTGTCAAAAGCGTAATGGTTGCGATACCTGGTAGTGACAATGGCAAACAGATTTGGAAGAAGATCCGGGCTTCACTGGCACCATCGATACGAGCAGATTCTAGAATGGCTTCTGGAATGGTCTTCTTGAAGAAGGAACGCATCAAGATGATGTTGAATGGTGAGAGGAGCATTGGAACAATCAAGGCCCAAACGGTATCACCCAGTTGAAGCAGGCGAGTGACCACGATATAGCCTGGTACCAAACCAGCATTGAACAACATACTAAGAAGAGCGAAGATCGTAAAGAATCTGCGATACTTAAAGGTTGTACGTGAGATGGCGTAGGCATAAGTGGTTGTAATGAAGACGTTGGTCACTGTTCCGACTACGGTTACAAAAACTGAGATAAAGAGCGCTTGGAGGATCTTATCTTTAAACTGAGCTAGGAACTGGAATCCATCTACACCAAATTTCGAAGGGAAAAAGCTATATCCATACTGGAGGATGCTCTTTTCATCTGTCACCGAAATGATGATAACGAAGATAAAGGGCAAGATACAAGAAAGAGCGATCAAACCAGAGATGATACTAAAGAAGATATCTGCTTTCTTACTGAAGGAGTGAATGCCGACATTATCGATTTTTTCTTTTTTAATTTTCTTTTCTGCCATATTCTCCTCCTTTCTAGAACAAAGCTGAGTTTGGATCGACTCGTCTCGCAAGCAAGTTTGATAGGATAACCAGAATCAAACCGACAACGGATTGGTAAAGACCGGCTGCTGAAGCCATACCGATATCTGCTGTCTGAGTCAAACCATTAAAGACATATACGTCCAAAACGTTGGTTACATTGTAAAGCTGACCAGCATTGTGTGGAATTTGATAGAAGAGACCAAAGTCTGCACGGAAGATATTTCCGACTGCAAGGATGGTCAAAACTGTTACAAGTGGAGTCAACTGAGGAATGGTTACGTTGCGAATGCGTTGCCACTTGCTAGCCCCGTCCACTGTTGCTGCTTCGTAGTAGGTTGGGTCAATTCCCATGATCGTCGCATAGTACATGACACTGCTATATCCAAAGCCTTTCCAAATACCTAAGAAAAGGAGAAGGTATGGCCAAATGCCTAAGTCAGCGTAAAAGTTGACTTCCTTCATGCCAATGGATGTTAGGAAATGGTTGAAGACCCCTTTGTCAATGTTTAGGAAGGCATCTGTAAAGAAACTGATGATAACCCATGACAGGAAGTAAGGGAACAACATAGACGTTTGGAAAATCTTAACCATTCTCTTAGAGCGGAGCTCGCTGAGGATGATGGCAATCCCTACTGATACAATCAAACCGATAAAGATAAAGCCGAGATTGTAGAGAACGGTATTTCGAGTGATGATAAAGGCATCTTTTGAACTGAACAAGAATCTGAAATTATCTAACCCGACCCATTTACTATTCACAATACTATCTATGAAACCATTACTGGTCATATGGTAGTCTTTAAAGGCAACCACATTCCCAAATACTGGAATGTAAAAGAATAGAATCAACCAGAGTGCCCCTGGTAAAACCATCAAGAGAAAGATCCAGTTATCTCTCAAGGTCTTTGAAAACTTTTTCATAATTTCCTCCCTTTTTATTCCTAAAAACTGATTTCATCGAATTTTTAGGTTTGATAACGATTACATTATTAGTATACTCCTATTTGAAGGTCAGGTTAAACTACTAATTATAGAAAAAACTCCACAAATTATTTTTTGTGGAGAAGTTTTTTATAAGAAATAGGTTTCACGAGAAACACTCTGAACAAAGGACACTGTTCTTGTTTTTATACTCAATGAAAATCAAAGAGCAAACTAGGAAGCTAGCCGCAAGCTGCTCAAAGCACTGCTTTGAGGTTGCAGATAAAACTGACGAAGTCAGTAACATCTATACGGCAAGGCGAAGCTGACGTGGTTTTAAGAGATTTTCGAAGAGTATTAAGTCGTATAAATCGTTGAAGCTGTCGCAATAGTATGCCATTGGTTGGCTGTTGTGGCTGCGAAGTCCTTGTCTGCGTAGAAGTCAGTAAATGGTAGGATTTCAACTTCTAGCTCGTCGATGCGGTCAATCTGATCAGACAGATAGGCTTCGATACGGCTTTCTGCTCGCTTGATGCGTTGCAAGAGTCCGCCCATACGGATATCAACCGTATCCAAACCAAAGACCTTGTTTTCTTTCAACCATTGGTGGCTAAAGAGGGCATGGAAGTTTTCAATCTCGCTTCTAAGTTTTGGTAATTCTTGGCTTGCGATTTCTCTCAGACTTTCTTTATCGTTTACTTGGTAGGCCTGACGAATGCGTCGTCCCACATCCACTTTACTGCTTAAAATCTGGTTCAACTGGGCCTGAGTTTCAAAGAGATAAGCATAATTTCCTGCTTTTTCTTTGATTTCAGCAAGCGTCGCAGCTGCCTGAGCAAAGTGCGTTTTGTCCTGTTCAGGTGTCATATGTTTGTCAAGAATCGGACAGAGAATATCCTGATAAAAGACATAGCGGTTGGGATTGATGCCACTGAGATTGCCTAGTAGGTCTGGCAAGAGATTAGCTAGGTCAATCTGTATAAAGTCCTCAACCGATAGACCTGTATTGGTCTTGAAGTGTGCAGACAAACGGTCTAGGTCATTGCGGTAGCTGAGTTCTGCCCAGATTTGCAGACTTGGTAGGATAGAGAATTGGGCAGTTTCACCACCATTGTCCCCCCAACCCGTTACAATGACTTCTTTGATGTCATTAGCACGACAGGCTTTGTTGGCTTCAAGAGCAATAAGACGGCTGAAATGGTTGTGTGGGGTAAAACCAATCCACTTCCAAGCACCACCTGCAAAGGCGATATCTTGGCTAATCTTGTGGTGATTGCGGAAGTTACGGTTGTACTTTTCTTCGCTATCTTGGTAATAATCCCAATAAACCAAGGTTACACGATCTTTGAGACGGTCTAGGTAAACATGAGTTTCCTCAGGAATTTCCACATCACGGTCGTACTGGCCATCTGCTGACATGAGTTTGAAGAACATGTCACTCCACATTTGGCAGTGGAAACCATACTTATCGGCAATATCCAGCACGCGCTCCAAGTGTTGACACATGAGGAGACTACGGTCCACAACACCGTTCAAAATGAGGTAGCGCCCCAAACCAACCAAGTGAGCCTCGTCCATCCCGATATTGACCTTGCGAGTCTGCAGTTTAGATAGAGTGGCAAACATGCCATCAATCAAATCATAAACCTTTTCTTCACCGATAAGGAGAATGTCCTCTACATCACGGAGTTCTTGCACTTCTTTGACACCCCATTTGACGAAGGCTGACAAGTGGGCCAAGGTCTGGATACAAGGCACAAAGGTCATATCAAACTGCTGGGCATAGGCTTCGATTTCCTGTAACTCCTCTGCTGAATAAGCCCCGCGGAAGTAACCAAAGTATGGCTGCCCCTCAATCTGATAGGTGTCTTCCATGTAGAGCTCGAAGGTCGAGTAACCCATGAGAGCCAAGACTTCAATCATCTGCTTGGCAGATGCGACATTGAGCACGGCATTGCGCGAACAGTCTGCCATGTAGGCTAAATCTTCATAAGCTGCCTGCTCCTCAATCGCTACTTTGTCAGCTTCTACTAGAGCTGTTGCCAACAAGGACAAGGCGCGGTAAAGTTGGTGAGGTTTGCGATAGGTTAGTTGATAGTGTCCACCTTGACCTATAATCGAGATAGACGTTTGATCAGACTGAGCGACTGCAACTTCCACATCTGGTAAAGAGATATGTTTTGTCAGCAAGTCGATTGCCTGCGTTTGTTTGGGACTAAGTCCTGTAAATCTTACCACTGGTTTTCCTCCTGTAGCCAGTTGACAAGGGCACCGTAGAGATTGGCATCTGCGTGATAGGTGCATGCCTGGATAACTGGTGCGACCGTGTATTCTTCGTAGGTCTCGACAAAGTTATCGACAGCCTTCTTGACACCTTGGATAAAGTCTGGATTTTGGCTGATAGACCCACCCAGGCTAATGACATCTGGATCGATCAGATACTGGATATTGAGCAAGCCTTGCGCCAAATTGCGGTTCATGCGCTCAATGGCTTCTTGGCAAAGGGCATTTCCTGCTGCAGCTTCTTGGTAAATCTTGCGTCCATCCCAGTCAGTCTGACCAGATTTTTCAATCACGTATCGAGCCATGTTTCCTGTAGAGGCTAGTAGCGACCAGTTGTTGAGTTTTTCAGCTGGTTCAATGGTTGTCATATAGCCAAACTCACCACCTAAGCCGTGGCGACCACGGTGAAGTTTGCCATTGATAATCATAGCTCCGCCAATTCCTGTCCCAATCACGACACAGGCCGCATTTTCAATTTCTGGATGAGCCAGCAGTTCACTAAGTCCAACACAGTTGGCATCATTTTCTAGATGGACAGGGAGTTGATGATGTGCAAGAGCTTCATACCAAGAAAAGCCATGAATGTAAGGCACTGCACTGATTCCCTCAATCACACCTGTTTCTTGATTGACCGCTCCTGGAACGCTCATGGCGACCCCTCTGTAATCCTGCTCTGACAAGCGTTGGTCTAGCCATGCCAGTAAATCTTCTAGGGTTTCTGGTGTCGGTGTACTTGTCTTATCTAGTATTTTTCCATCAGGAGTCAGACTGGCAAACTTAATCCCAGTCCCTCCGATATCAATGGTTGCAATGGTCATTGTTCTTTCCATAAAAAGGGGCGAATCAGTAGTTAGTCCTTACTCTTTCGCCCCTCCTTTCTATCTCATAGTATTAGTTATCAAACACTTTAAAACTGTTAAATGTCTTCTTTTTTGATCAATTCTGTGCGAATTTCTTGTGGCGCTAATAGTCCTGAATGAACTGGATATGGTCGCTCAAGCAAGTCAAGAATGGTTTGTTGGTGTTCTGATATACGCACATTTTCTTGGCTCATATTGTAGTAACGGAGTACATATCCTTCTTCATTTTCAGCTACCTTAAAGGCTGTCGGGCAGACTTGTGGCAAGCTGAGGGCCGCATGACTCAAGAGGCTACCAGTCGCAGCAACACTTCCTTCTTGTTTAGCAACTTGAAGACTAGTGAATTGTGTTTGGAAGGCTTTGGCACGACGGAAGGCTGAGAAGCGTTCCCCTGCTTGGTGGCATTCGAGAGCAAACTCGACTTCAACCTCACGCAAGCATTGAGCTTCTGGTGTTGGGAAGTAACCCCAGTCACCTAACTCACCTGAGGCACGAAGGATGGTCACGGCAATGGTATCGTCTCCAAGGATTTCATACTCGTGCAGTCCTTTATTGGCCACCGTCACTCCTTTTTCATCATCATAAAGGCTGACAAAGGCTTGTTGGTGTTGTGGATTTTCAGGATTTTCCCAAGAAGCAGCTGGTTTATTTGGTCGTGTCACCACCTCATAAATGCTTTCAGAATCATTGCTTGGACGCGTATTATGAGTCTTGACCAAGAGACGGATACGGTGGTCTTTGGCGGTGTTAGTAAAGCGAGTCTTGAAGCGGATTTGTGGTTTGTCAACAAAGACGGTCATCTCTGTTTCAAGAAGAATGCTTGTCAATTCTTCTGAGCGCCCAGCTTCACGCGTCATAAACTCGATGATGCCTCTTTGTTCCGCATCCAGTTTTTCGTCTGCACTTACTGGAATTGTCAATTCATGCTTGAGCAAGATCTTAGCAAAACGTGCTGTATTTTCCAAGACTTCACAGCCTTTGAGTTCTGCGTAGATAGGCTCTGTTCCTTTTGGTTGGAAATAGATGTACTCATTTCCAATGTCACCACGGTCTTCAAAGCGAATAACATCTTCATAAGCTTCATGAGTTGTCTTGTCGTAGACCGTGATGTTTTCATCCACACTTACCGTTACAAATGGCGTATCAATCACTCCATTTTGATAAATACCGTCACGGTGTTCTTGTTCTCCTTCGAGCAATTGGAAAGTTGTCCAAGAAAGTGGTGCCAGATGAACAGGTACTGTCACGCGCACTTGACGAGCAATGCGAGCCTGACGGAACTTATCTTTTGGCAAATCATACTCAAAATTAGCTCCCAGATCTTCGATTTTCGCTTCTACAGCATGCCCTTCCAAGTCTTCAACACGGTAGTTTGGCAAGGTCAAGGCTGCCATCTTCTTATAGCCTTCTGTTGGGTGCAATTCTTTGAAATCACAAGTCGCCACATCAATCACTGTGCTGACAGTGTCAACCTTGTCATGTAGGCCTGTGTTGATGACGGTAAAGAGATGGTCGCTTTGCGCTTCGTGGGTTGCGATTTTGCCCTTCCATTCGTTGAGAAGATTGGTCTTAACGAAGTTTCCAACTTGGTTGACCTTGGCAAAACGTGTCTCCATCTCACGGTGAACCTCGTCCACGCTACAGCCACAGATACTATCATGCGGAGCATTTTGTAGAAGAACTTTCCAAGCATAGGTCAACTGGTCCTTATGGTTGTGACCACCAGTGATGACAGTCAATGGCTCCACTACTTGTTCTAGCAAGTTGCTATTTTCTTGGAAGGCTTGTTTGAGGTAAATGCGTGAAGAAGAAGTGTTGGCAAGTGTGTACCAGCCATCTGTTTCCTGACTGGTCAACTCACCTGTAACGGTAGATAGTTGCTCAGGTAGAGCACTTTCTACTGCATGGACATAGTCATCAAAGGAACTATGCACAAAGGTCACATCTGGGAAGAGTTCATTGGCCACACGAATGGCTTCACTCAGATTTCGCTGTACAGGCTGGTGGTCACAGCCGTTCATCATCAACCATTGGTTGGTCGAAGCGTAGTCACGCACGTCTGACAATTTTTGTTTCCAAAAGGCCAGGGCTTCATCCTTATCAACAGGGATTTCATTCCCATTACTATACCAGTTGGCAAAGAGGATACCGAGAACGCGACTTCCGTCCGCACCCTGCCAGTACATTTCTGAAAACTGGGAAGTAAATTGCTCATCTTCGAGGACTTGGTTGTCAAATCCAATCGGCTTCACACCACGGCCAAAGGCTGCCACGTGAATGCCTGATTTTTGAAGGATTTGAGGAGCCTGTCCCATATTTCCAAAGGTATCTGGGAAGTAACCAATCTGAGTGGATTTGCCCCATTTTGCACATTCTGCTTGACCAATCAAGGTATTGCGAACATTGGCTTCGCTGGAAATCAAGTAATCATCCTGCAAGATGTAAAAGGGACCAATTTTGAGTTTGCCTTCGTCAATGTAACCTTGGACTTTGTCGCGATTTTCAGGACGAATTTCCAAGTAGTCATCCAGGACAATAGTTTGGCCATCCAAGTGGAAACTCTTGAACTCAGGGTCATTTTCAAAGAGATCAAAAAGATTGTCAAATAATTCCACCAACTGCATCCGGTGGCTTTCAAAAGGCAAGTACCACTCACGATCCCAGTGACTATGTGAGATAATATGTACAACAACATTTTCCATGAAGTAAAACCTCATTCTAACTTAAATTTTTATTTCTATCTAACTAAAGAACTGACTAGCAAATATCCAGATAATCCAAGACCAACTCACAGAACATCATGTTGGCCCAAGAGAACCATTCACGAGAGTAGAGAGTTGGGTCGTCCACGTGGAAGCTTTCGTGCATAACACCTGTGCCTCCATCGCAAGCAACCAGCTGATCCAGCAAGAATTTCTTCTCTGCCTTATCATTTGTTGTCAAGCCTTGGATAGAAAGGGCAATGGGCCAGATATAGCGATAGAAGGTATGAGAACTTCCGAGACCACTAGCGTATTTCCCTTGGTAGAAATATGGATTTTCAGGGCTCAGGATAGTGCGGCGTGTGGCTTGATACACTTCATCGTTGACATCGCAGTAGCCCAGATAAGGCGCCGCCAGCAGACTCGGTACATTTGGATCGTCCATGATGCTAGCATTTCCTAGGCCATCCACTTCAAAGGCGTAAATCTTTTCACCCTTGCTGTTAGTGGTGTAGGCGTAATTTTCGATGCCTTCTTGAATCTCAGTCTGCAGGCGTTTAGCGTCTGCCACGATGTTTTGGCTATCAGCTAGATCCAGTTCTGCAAAGATTTCTTGCACATACCCCAAGACAACTACAGCAAACATATTGGACGGAATCAAATAGCTATACTGGCAGCAGTCATCACTTGGACGGAAGGCTGACCAAGTCATACCAGTCACTGCAAAATCAGGTCCAAAGCCATCATTTACTAAGGTGTCTTCCTTGCGGTCCGTATCACGGACAAAACGATAAGGAGAGTTCTGGTGGTCTTGTTCCACCGTCCACAGATGAATAATTTCCTTGGTCGCTTTGACAAAAGTCTCATCAAACTGACTAGTTTCGCCAGTCTCTTTCCAAAGGAGATAAGCCAGTTGCAAAGGATAGCAAAGCGAGTCCACCTCATACTTGCGTTCCCAAATCCAGCCATTAAGATCGGTATGGTCAGTCTCGTGGTGTCCCTTCCAGTTTTCCTCAATGTTAAAGGAATTGGCATAAGAATCCTTGAGAATCAAGGTCATCTGACGCTTAACCAAACCTGCAATGGTCTGACGCAGGAGGGCATCTCTTTTAGCCACATGCAAGTAGGGTCTGAGTTGGGCTGTCGAATCCCGAAGCCACATGGCAGGAATATCCCCAGTCAAGACAAAAGTAGAGCCATCTTCTAAGATTTCAACTGTATTGTCCAAGGTGTCCGTATAGCAACGCTCGAAGACATCCACCCACTCCGGATGGTTCTTGGCCCGCTCTGCTACTTCGTCCAGCCATTCTCTAACAATTTCTTTCGAATAAATCATCGTGCAGTTTCCTCTTTCAAACAAGTTTCATGTTCAGTATATAGTTTTTGAGACAGAAAATACATACACAAATGATAGTCATTTTTCTACAAAATTGCTTACTTTCGAACCCCATATCTAAAGGTCTCATTTTTCTGATATAATGTAGAAAAACAGCTAAAGGAAATACCATGAAACCACTACTTGAAACCATCGATACCCGCTTTGGTACTGCTAGCAAGCATGCCTTCTCTCGGGGAAATACCCTGCCTTACACAGGCGTGCCTTTTGGGATGAATTATTTTGTGCCACAGACCAGTGATCAGGAGGGAGCTTGGTTCTTCGATCCGCATCTGCCCATCTTTCAGGGGATTCGCTTAACCCACCAGCCCAGTCCTTGGATTGGCGACTATTCTTGGCTCCTTCTGACACCTGTCACAGGTCAGCCTGGGGGAAACAGTCTCTTTCACCGCCAGTCTTCTTATGATATAGATAAAGCTTGCTTCCAGCCTCACTATTTGAAACTCTTTTCTCTGCGCTATCAGATTGAAACCCAGCTCACACCGACATGCTATGGCGCTTCTATTCGTTTGGAGCAAAAGCAAGGCAAAGCCCTCTCCCTCTATCTTCATGCAGCAGATGAACTGACAGTGGAGCAAGTAGATAAGCGGACTCTTTCCCTACGACAAGAAGGTAAAACTGAGACTACCAAAAATCCTCTGATACTGTTTACTGCTCTACAAATGAATACGGATATTCTTGCTATCAGCCAAGAAGAGGGAGACTGGCGAATTGACTTAGCAAGCAGTCAAGCCGAGATTCAACTAGCAACTTCTTTCATATCGCCTTCTCAAGCTCTGCTTAATCTACCTCAAAAGGACTTTGACAGCTGTAAAGCAAATGCCCAAGCAGACTGGGAAAATCTCCTCCACCGTTTTGATATCGTGGAGACAGGGGAAGCCGACCGAATCTTCTTTGATCACTGCCTCTACAGACTCTTCCTCTTCCCACAGACATTTTATGAAGTGAGCGAGTCAGGGCAAGCCATCCACATGGATCTGGCTACTGGTACTGTCAAACCCGGCGTCCTCTTTAGTAACAATGGCTTCTGGGATACCTTCCGCACCACCTTCCCCCTCTTTGCCCTTCTTATACCGGAACACTATCGTCTCTTTTTAGAAGGCTTTCTCAATAGCTACCGCGATACTGGTTTCCTGCCAAAATGGCTGGCTCCAGATGAACGTGGTATGATGCCTGGTACTCTATTGGACGGCATTATCGCAGATAGCGCCTGCAAGGATATGGCTCCCGACTTGGAAGAAGAACTCCTCCAAGCCATGCTGGAGACAGCCACTAAATCCGACCCTCTCGGCATCAATGGTCGTCACGGACTAGCCCAATACCAAGAATTAGGTTATCTCTCTACCGACCACCACGAAAGCGTCAGCCACACCCTTGACTATGCCTATAGCGACTTTTGTATCGCCAGCTGTGCCGAAAAACTAGGTCAGAATGACATCGCGGAAACTTATAGAACTGCGTCTCAAAATTACCGCCATCTATTTGACGCTAAGACAGGTTACATGCGTGCGCGAGACAGCCAAGGCAACTTCCGCCCTGACTTCTCTCCCTATAGTTGGGGACGCGACTACGCCGAATGCTCTGCCATTCAAGCGACTTTAGGCGTCCTCCATGACATCCCAGGCTTAATCCAGCTTATGGGTGGAAAAGAAGCCTTCAGCCACTATCTTTTGAAAGCCTGTCAGGACGCTCCTCTCTTTGAAACCACCGGCTATGGTTACGAGATTCATGAAATGAGCGAGATGGCAACAGCTCCCTTTGGACAACTCGCCATTTCCAACCAGCCTAGCTTCCACATTCCTTATCTCTTCCGCTACAGCGACTACCCTGACTATACCGCTCTTCTCATCAAGACGCTACGTCAGAAGACCTTTCACCCAAGCTGGGAAGCTTATCCTGGCGATGAGGACAATGGCAGTCTCTCTGCTTGGTATATCTGGTCAGCTCTTGGATTCTACCCGACCTGTCCAGGCAAACCAAGTTACGATCTCGGAATTCCTCTCTTTGACCATCTCCGTATCTACCTAGCTAAGGAAAATAAATGGCTGGATATCCATGCCGAGCAAAACCACAGCCATTTCAACTTTGTCAAAGAATGCCGATTGGACAAGACCATAGTATCTAGCATTCAACACCAAGACCTCTTGAAAGCTGAGCAACTAACCTTTACACTTAGCTGGTTGCCAAATCACTCATAACCAAAAGAACCTTTGCATCGCGCAAAGGTTCTTCTTTTATGAAACTTGGACCTGAAGCTGGTCAACCAGCTGACCATCTACTGTCAAATTCAGATAAAAATCTAAGCTTTTATCTCCTGCAAAATACAAGGTTGGTAGCGTTAGCCTTTTTTCAGTCTCACCAGCTTGAAACGTAAGGACTTGAATCTCGTCCCGATAGGCGACACCATGCACACCTGTCCCTGGTTGAATCGAAATCTTAGCTTCTAAAGGACTGCTAAATTCTATGCGCTTCACTGTAAAGTGGACATTTTCTCCCTTGGTCACAGCCAGACTTTTTTCTGAAAACTCTAGTTGCTGAACAGTTTCTTTTTTCGACAAGGTAGGTGTTTTATAGAGTGAAATCTTGGCCAACAAAGGCAAAGCCTGTGCCTCTGTAATGGTCACACGTATCTTCTGCGCCTCAACGACTGATCCTCGTAAGAGACGTTTGTAGCCAACAGTATAACCAGATCCAAACTCCTGCCAGACACCATTCAACTCTACCTGAACATGGAAAGCAGCGATGCGTTGCCCCAACTTCAAATCTTCTCTTAACTCAATCACATCAAAAGTTTTAGGTGATCCTAAATCGAGCTCTAATTGGATTGGCAACTCTGCATCACTTGCCCAAGAACTAGCCTCCAGTCCATCTGTCAGATGATGACAAACAAAGTCTGGTGATAGAGCAGGGCCAGATACCTTGGCTCCCAAAGCCAAATCTTCCCTATAGAGCTCATCACGGTAGGCAGCAAATTCATACAGTCGCCGGATATCCTTTTCGTCAAAGAGTCCATCTTGGTTTGGCGGAATATTGAGTAAGAGAGGTGTACCCCGACCCACCGAGTGAAAGTAGATTTCGACCAATTCCTCGAGAGACTTGGGGTCCTGATCCTCATGGTAAAACCAGCCTGGTCGAAGAGAAACATCTGCCTCACCGATTGAAAACAGCGTCCCAGAGGGGTCTCCGTGCTGCAGGTAATCTAATTCCGCCTCTGTTCCTAACTGGTCTGGCTTGACTTTTTGCCACAAGGGGTCCCCTGCATAGCCTCGTTCATTTCCAATCCAGCGGATACTGGTCCCTTCAGTTGAGAAAATCAAACAATCGCCCTGCAAGTCACGAATAGTTTCAAACCAGGTCTCAAACTCATAGTTGATCTTCTGGGCCCCTTCGCCTCGAGCACCATCCATCCACACCTCAGTGAACTTACCGGCATTCCCATAGGCAGGATTTGACAAGATTTCCTTCAATTGAGCCAGATAGTAGGCATTGTAATCCGCTTCTCGGTCCACGTGATAGAGGGGACTGTGAGCATCCCAAGGAGACAAATACACTCCCATATCCATGTCAAACTCAGTCGCAGCTTTGGAAACCTCAAGGAGCAAGTCCCCCTTTCCATCCCTCCAAGGGCTAGCCTTAACCGAATAATCTGTATGTGCTGTCGGGTAGAGCACAAAACCATCGTGGTGCTTAACCACCAAAATCAGCTTTTTAAAACCTGTTTCTTTGAGCACTCGAACCCATTCACGCGCATCCAACTTGATCGGGTTAAAACGCTTGGGATCCTCTTGCCCACTTCCCCATTCTTGGTCATAAAAGGTATTGGGACCAAAATGGATAAAGGCAGCTAGTTCATCCTCTAAATAAGCTAGCTGGGCCTGACTTGGTAATGGCCCATGTGGTTTTATGTTCGTCATCATCTCACATCTCTTTCTCTTGTTCACAAAGCTATCCACAACTTGTGGATAAGAAAGCATACCTAAAAACTAATTTCTTCAGACTCCAGCTCTTAGACTTTGGACCTGTAAATCTAAACAGACCTTTGTCAAATAGCTCTGTACTAGGGTTTCTGCTAGCTCTCTAGCAAGTTACTAATATACGGAACTATTATTAGGATACTTCAACTCCCTGAGTTGTATATCATTTCCTTCTAGACTTATCCACAGACTGTGAATAAACTATGCTTCCAGACTGCTCTCTCTTTGACTATAACAAAAAGCGATAGCAGCGTCAATATGACTAAGATTCCTTCCTAAATCCCCTGAAAAGATTCTATAATTTGTACAATCGTAGCTTTTGCATTCGCCAGCTAGTGAGAAGCAGCCAGTAGAAAATGACTGCCTTATCACATTGTGAACAGCACAGCTGTGGTACTATAATACCAACAACCTAATCGTTTCCAGCAAAAAATCCCGCAAATCTGCGGGATTTTCTCTTGCATCAATGCGCCAACATTTCTTGGGCGATTTCTTGACCAGATAGGTTATCTGGATAGTAGGTTGGCCAGTTATCCATCTCTTCAAAGAGGGCTTCTTGGCTGGTACCTCCAAAGAAGATATGGAAATGTTCTGCCTTAACTGGGGCGATATTGTGGTCACTAAACTGAACATACTTGAACTGTCCAGCGTCCGCATCTGTCGCTTCAAAGAGGAAGCGCACGCCACGATTGCCTTTCTTATAAGTCAAGATTTTCTTGCCGACATACTTGTAGGTGAATTTCTTACTTTGGCCACCTTGAACAAATTCCATAGTGTTGTCAGTGATGTTGATCTTAGTCACATCTGTCTGATAGCCTTTTCTATAGTAGGCCTTGTACTCATCCTTGGTCATCTTGCCAGTCAACTTAGCCTTGTAGTCAAAGACTTGATCAAAGGTCCCATCTTCAAGGAAAGGATAAACTGACTGCCAGTTGCCAACATAGTCACTCAAGGTACGATCTTTGACATCTGCATCCTCAAAGTAACCGTTGTGAACTGTCTTAGTGTTTTCTTCCTTCTCTGGCTCGATTTCTGGTCCTTCTTGGTCCGTTGTTTGTTTCAAAGCCTTGAGGTTTTTCTCCATCACAGAGATATAATCCTCACCGGCCTTGGTTGCTTCTTCTGTCAGACTTTCTAGCGGATTGAGCACGTCTAGTTTGACACCTGTTTCTTTTGAAAGTGTATTGGCGAGGGCTTGTGAGGCATTTTCTTCAAAGTAGATATAAGAAATCTTGTTTTTCTTGATATACTCTGTCAATTCTGCCAAACGTGCTGCTGATGGTTCTGCATCTGGTGAGAGACCTGAGATGGATACTTGCTTGAGACCGTAGTCCAAGGCAAGGTAGTTAAAGGCAGCGTGCTGGGTCACAAAGCTCTTTTGTTTAGCTTGAGACAAGCCATCTGTGTAGGCCTTGTCCAAGGCTTGCAATTTTTCGATATAGGCAGCCGCATTCTTCTCAAAAGTCTCTTTTTTATCAGGATAATCTGCTGACAAGCTGTCACGGATATGCTCTACCAGTTTGATGGCGCGTGCTGGTGAAAGCCAAACGTGGGGATCGTAGTCGTGATGGTGACCCTCACCGCCGTGATCATGCCCTTCCTCTTCTTCCTCACCACCTGGCAAGAGTAGCATATCACCTGTCGCCTTGATGGTTTTCACTTTTTTCTTATCCAAGGATTCTAACAATTTTGGAACCCATGTTTCCATGTTTTCATTTTCATAGACAAAGGTATCTGCATCTTGGATTTTGGCAACTGCCTTGGCAGACGGTTCATACTCATGGGGTTCTGTACCAGCACCGATTAGAAGTTCTACATTAGCAGTATCTCCTGCGACTTGCTTGGTAAATTCGTAGACAGGGTAAAAGGTTGTCACGATATTGAGTTTCCCATCTGCCTGTTTTTGATTGGAACAAGCCACTAAAAACAGGGCACATAGACTAGCTAGTAGTAAGCTCAGTTTTTTCATTTCATTCTCCTATTTGATAAAACGTTTCAGTAGACTGACTAACAAAAAGACAGCTACAAAGATAATGGTGATACTAGCGCTGGCAGGTGTTTCTGCATAGTAGGAAATATAGAGACCTGCCACCATTCCCAAAAAGCCAATAGCGCTGGCTAGTAACATAACGGATTTGAAGTTTTTCCCCAGACGAAGGGCAATACTAGCTGGCAAGACCATAATGGTCGATACCAAAAGAGCTCCTGCTGCTGGAATCATAAGGGCAATGGCCACCCCTGTCACCATGTTAAAGAGGATAGACATGGTACGAACTGGCAAGCCATCCACAAAGGCCGTGTCCTCATCAAAAGTCAGGATATACATTGGTCGCAAGAACAAGAAAGTCAAGAGCAAAACGACCGCAGCAATGGCAAAGAGGAATATCACCTGCTCCTGGCTAATGGTTACAATCGAACCAAAGAGATATTGGTCCAAACTCATGGAGCTCGAACTTTTACCCTTACTCATGACAATAAGTGACACCGCAAGTCCTGTTGACATGAGGATGGCTGTCCCGATTTCCATAAAGTTCTTATAGACTGTCCGGAGATACTCTAGAAAGACCGCTGCGATCAAGACAATGGCAATGGTTGAAATAGTTGGAGAAATCCCCAAAACTAGACCAAAGGCAACCCCTGACAAGGAAACGTGACTAAGAGTATCACTCATGAGACTCTGACGACGTAAGATAAGGAAGGTCCCAAGAACTGGTGAAAAGAGGCTCATGGCAATGACAGCCAAGAAGGCCCGCTGCATGAAGTCATATGATAACAAACTAAGCATGGTCCACCTCCTGGTCACTCTCGTGAACGTTAAAACAACGCCATGGCGAATCTTGGTTACGAACTAGATGAATATTGCGATCCGCATAGTCCTTGACCTCCTCAGGGTCATGGGTAATCATCAAAACAGCCTTGCCATGATGGTGGGCACTATGGTGCATGAGTTCGTAAAATTCATTTTTGCTTCCAGCATCCATCCCTGTCGTCGGCTCATCCAGGACAAAGATATCTGGGTCAGAAGCAAACATCCGTGCAATAACCGCCCGTTGCTTTTGCCCACCAGAGAGGGAACCAATCCGTTTGTCACGGTGTTCCCACATACCAACTGAGTCTAGACTAGCCTTGATATGCTCCTCATCGTGGGCATTCAAACGACGGAACCAGCCCTTTCGCGGATAACGACCCGACTTGACAAATTCATAAACCGTACTTGGAAAGCCAGCATTGAAACTGGCAATTTGCTGGGGAAGATAGGCTATCCTAAGCTTTTTCCCATGAGTATTTGTTTTTGAGATGGTTATCTTACCAAATCTTGGTTGCAAAATGCCTAGACTCGCCTTGATAAGCGTCGTCTTGGCAGCCCCATTTTCACCAGTCAGGGTAACAAACTCCCCACTATCAACACTATAGTTGATGTGCTCGAGGACAGGTTCCTTGTCATAATAGAAAGACAAGTCCTCTACTGTAATATACCGCATTATTTGATTTCTCCTACTAAAGCAGTTAAAAACCGCTGGATAACTTCTTGTTCATTTGGAGTAAACTGACTTGCCACTTGTTCATAGGCTAAGAGCGTGTGTTCATGATGATGGTGGTGTTCCTCTGCCACTGGTCGAGCCAGCTCTGTCAGTTGGTAAAAAATCACACGCGCATCTTTTGGATCTCTGGATGTCTCTAACATGCCCTCTTTGACCAAAGATTTGATAGCCTTGGTCACTGCCGCCTGACTGACATTGAGACGACGAGCCAACTCCGAGTTGGTTAGGGATTCTTCTGACAAGAGCATGAGGATGTGTTCCTGAGTATTGGTCAAGGAAACGTCACTCGTGCAATGCCCGATCAGAATTTCATGCTGGTTCTCAGATCTCAAGATCACCTCGTTTAAAAAGTTGTCGATTTCCTGTGCAAGCTGTCTCATGTGTTACTCCTTCCCTAGCTATCTTTTTAGTAAAAAAACATAGATAGCCACCGATTCTTTACTGGTTAATTATATCATAAACCAAAAAAGAGTCAAGGGAAAAAGGCGTAAAAACGTTTCCCTAGACTCTTCTAGATATGAAATTTAACCTATTTTTGCTTTGGTTTTCGACTCGATAAGATACCTGCCAGACCAGCTACCATTCCCATCAAGAGCAAGAAGATGGACTGCTCACTTCCTGTATTTGGGAGAGCTTTTTCTGAGACAACCGCCTTCTTGCTAAATTGACCTGCCACCTCATAAGTCAATGGCACATTTGTAGTCGCATCGTTAGCAGCCGCATTCGTTTGAGGCGTTTCTACTGGTAGACTAAAGTTTTTAGAATCCACAGAAATCGTCCGTGAGTTCGGATTAATCTTTTCATACTGGGTCAAATCAGCGGTTTTCAGATACTCTTCAAAGGCTGCATCCATAGAAGGGCCTTCTTCACGCGCGCCACCTAACATCGTGTAGCCATCACCACCTGCAGCTAAGAAATCATTAGTTGCAAGATAGTAAGTTTTTGCGAGGTCTAGGAGATCATAACGACCAGTCGTCCGGTTTTTGACCTGGATGGCCAAGACACGTTTACCTGATGGTAGGTTGGTATCATAGTAAACCTTCACACCTGAAACTTGCAAGAAGCCACCACTTGGTTCTAACAATGGTTGTCCGTTCTCATCCAAGACCTTCTTGCCATCTTTATCGACCTGCAAGATAGATCCGAGGGACTTTTCAAACATATCCAAGACTTGTTGCCCCGTCACTTGGATTTGTGAGATGGTATTTCCAAACGGAAGAACAGCTATGACATTTCCTTTAGTGATTGGTTTGCCTTTTGCAATAGTTTCACGCAAGCCACCACCATTTGTCACAGCGATGTCAGTCGGATGGCTAAATCCTGTCTGACCATACTGATAGAGGGAGTCCGCTACGACGTTTCCGAGGTTGGTTTCACGAACCCGAACATTTTCACGGTCACCGTTGAGTTCTACAGGGCTGTTTGAAACGACTTCAACCGCATTTTCAGCATCGTATTTTTGTTTAATATCTTTGACTAGTTTTTCAACTTTTGGATTGGCTGGTAATTTTTTAGCATCAGCAGCTGCAATCAACGTAGGATTACCCAAAAGCTGACGTGATTTGTAGATAACTTTCCCAACATTATGAAGGTAACTTCCTGTTTGGTTATAGGTAACATTGTCGCCATAAGTTGTGGAAGCTACTGTATGAGAATGCCCATCAATAACTGTCACACGTTTGCCTTTGAGACGAGGATTTTTAGAGAGAGCTTCTGCCAAGGTTGAACCACGCCATTCGACTGGAGTTGTAGTATCTACACCCAAGTGAGCCAGCACAACATAGTGTTTGTAGTCCTTACCTTCTGCACGAGCCTTGGCTTGAACTTCTTCGATGACCTTATTGACTTCAGAGATTGGATCTGTAAAAGTTACCCCTTTAATGTTTTTAGGGTGGGTCTTTGTAGCAGTTTCAGGTGTTGTCACACCGATTACAACAAATTCATCACCTTCGACAGTCTTATCTTTATCAACGATTGTAGAAGCTTCAAAGAGACGAGCACCATTGACATAGGTATTTGAGCTAAGTAATGGGAATTTCAAGATTTCCTTGTATTTTTTAACTTCATCAAGACCAAAGTCAAACTCATGGTTTCCTACTGCCATGGCATCATACTGCATCTGATTGAGAATTTCAGCGCGTGCTTCACCCTTTGTAGAGTTGGAAATCGGTAAACCTTGGAAAGCATCTCCCGCATCAACAACCAGAGTATTTTGATTTGATTTTGCACGTTCCTGCTCAATGACAGTCGCTAACTTGGCATCTCCAATTACTCCCTTTTCCTCTACAATACGACCATGGACATCATTGGTGTGTAAGATAACGGTGTCCTTTTCTTCGCTTTTAGTAGATTCAGCAGGAGCTGACGGAGTTTCTGCAGGTACAACCGCTTCTGAAGTTGCCGAAGTTTCCGGTACCGCAGGGCTCTCAACAGGAGCTGGAGTCGCCGACGTAGCAGGAGTCGCTACAACAGCTGAACTTTCTGCAGGAGTCGTTGCTTCTTCAGCATAGACTTGTCCAGCTAAGAAGGCTGGAGCTAACAGGGCTGTCGATAAGACAGGTAACAAAGAACGTTTGTTCATTTTAAAATCCCTTTCTTTTCTTTTTCTCTTTTATATTATACGCTATTTCTAAAAATTTTGAAACTTTTGACCTATTTTCATCTTAAATATTCGCCATTTAAACAAAAAAGCTTGGGTTTAAATCCCAAACCTTTAGACCATTTTATTTGAAATCTTTGATGTTCCCATCATAGGTCGCCCAGTCCTTGCTAAAGAAGCGGTCATTCATCTTGTAGTCTGGAGCTGGTTTCGGATCCGTCAAGAAAGGATTGACAACCTTATCAAAAGCCAGCCAACCTAACCATCCTAGATGAATGGTGTCCTTAACAAAATAAGGGTCCCCTCCATTTTTTGAAAAATCAGCAATATTGGTAAAACCCTGACTTTCTAATTGGTAACGAATTTTCTCCACTGCATGTTGATACATCTCTTCGCTGAGCCCTGTGTACTCCATCCACTTCTTGTTAACCGGCTGAATGACAAAGAGCACATTGACATTCGACTTAGCAAATTGATTGAGGACCAGCTGCAAATCATTGTACTCAGAGGACTTGAGGAAGTTGTAATTTTTTTGATATCCTTCCCATTTTTTTAAATCCTTTTGAATCTCTCTCGTATAGAAATGATTTTCCATCCCCATATCGTTATTGGTCGTATTTGCTTCTGCGTCCTTACGAACAATTTTTTCTAACTCTTCATAAGAAAATTGATCCGGAAGATCTTTTAAATAGTTCTCCACGTGTTCCTTGTACTTGAGTTGTCCTCGAATGGAGAATTGTCCAAAGAGAGCGGATTGTTTTTCGTTGAATCGCGCAAAAATATCAATAGCAACCTGATCAACATCTGATAATTCTTCACCCTTTGACAGTTTTTGAACAATGCCTTTTAATGCAACATTAGGATTCTGCTTTAACAATCGAATAGCCGCATGCTTTGCAGCAATGTCACCAGATTGATTTCCCAAAAAAGCTGTCAATTGGTCACTGTTAAAAAATCTCTGAAACGCTGCGGGTTCATAATCTGTCTCCGTAAACCACTGAGGCGAAATCACAAATACAGCCTGCTTATTCTCTATTTCTGGCAAAATTTGCTGTAGACCAAAATATTGATTGAGAGAGGCTGCTCCTGCTTGACCTAGAAAGTAAGGACGATAGGGACGATGGTATTTTTCCGCTAAAACAGCTGGATGGACACTATCAAATCGAATCCATTCACTGGACCCTAGAAAAGGAATAAAACGCATATTTGGATCCGTAAGAGCCCTTACCTTTTGACTTCTCTCTTTAAAACTCTCTGCACTAACAGAAGCCGCCGAGTATTTTTCCTCCGTCAGATTATGGCTTGTTGTACTTGGATAAAAAAAGATGAGTAGAAGAACCAAAAATCCAGCAATGAAGATAGGCCCGAAGATCAGCCACAAGCGTTTAAGCATTCTTCAACTCCGTAATACCTGCTACGATTTTATTAGCCGTATTCCAGTCATCACGACCGAACTCCGTCACTGGAACACGAATGTCAAAACGGTTTTCAATCTCAACAATCAATTCAACCGTTCCCATACTATCCAAGACACCGGCATCAAAAAGATCTTCATCCATCATGTCAGAAACATCTTCCATAAACAACTCATCAATAATTTCAATAACTTCTGATTTGATATCCATTTTTTATATCCTTTTATTTTTTAAACCATAAATCATTCAAAAATCCAGAAAAGATTAAGAATGAAACCATCACGACATGGAAGGTGACAACCATGCCAAGCAACTGAATCCAGCGATTCTCAGGTAAGGAACCCTTTCCAGCTTTTTTCCGTTCTTTATTGAGCGCTTTTTTCTTACGAACCCAAGCGTCATTGATGACTAGCCCAATCCCATGGAAAAGTCCGTAGACGATATAATACCAGGTCACACCGTGCCAAAATCCCATAATCAGCATATTTACAATATAGGCTACACTTGAGGTCACATTGCGATTTTTAAAGACCTTCTTTCTGGTCAACACCATGACCATTCGCATAAAGACAAAATCACGGAACCAGAAAGACAGACTCATGTGCCAGCGATTCCAAAACTCTTTTAAATCCCTTGACAAAAAGGGCTTGTTAAAGTTGATAGGACTATGAATCCCCATCAAGTTTGAAATGGCTAAGGCAAACATAGAGTAGCCCGCAAAGTCAAAGAAGAGCTCCAGACCAAAGGTGTACATGACCGCTAAAGCGTAGAGGTTAAAGAAACCACCTGTCTGCAAGGCCAAATTTTTCAGCGGAGGCAATAATGTCTCTCCTAAAATGTGAGCCAAGATAAACTTGTAGAGGAAGCCAAGCATGATATATTTGACAGCCTCTTCTAGCATATCCATCAGCTCATCCCGCTCAGGAATGGTCTCGTAATTTTCATTGAAACGTTTAAAACGATCAATGGGACCACTTGAGAAAGTCGGCATAAAAAGAAGAAAACGCAAGAATTGCCAAATCGTTAAATCCTTGATGACACCGTCTCTCAACTCGACGATAACCCCAACTGCACGAAAGGTTAAGTAAGAAATCCCTAAAAATCCAAACAAAGATTGAGGTCCATGAATAGCAGGAGATACTTTCACAAAGACGATTGGCAATAGGGATAGAAAGCTAACCAGGTAAAATATCCATTTACTATCCCCTTGTTTCCTGTACCTTTTGTAGAAAGATACAAGCAGTACTTGCCAGATAACGTAAAGGATCAAAGCGTTTATTTGATTCGTCTTTCCACCGACCAACATGGTCACGATAAAGAAGAGACTAACAAGCACCTCATACAAGGCAAAACGTTTCTTGAAAAAAAGACCGATAAAGATAGGTAAAGTCGCAACAATTACATATAAAAAGTACTGAAGATCACCATAAGGTTCCAAATGAGGTAGCTGTTTATAAAGCTCCATCATCTACTGTTTACCTCGTTAATCAAGCCCTTGATATCAATTTTACCATTAGGCGTTAGCGGCAAACTATCTCGATAAAGAAACTTAGACGGCATCATATAAGACATCATGATATCTGCTAGGTCTTCCTTGATAGCCTTGGTAATATCGATATCGCGTTCAAACTTCTCGCGGACACCGTCCTTTAGGATGACATAGGCCAGTAGATTTTGTACCTTGTGGTCCTTGTTATAACGTGGGACAGCAACGGCCGACTCGATAAAGCGAGACTTGTTGAGGTTTTGAGAGACATCTTCCAGCTCAATGCGATAACCATTAAACTTAATCTGGAAATCCATGCGTCCACCATAGAGAAGCAAGCCCTCATCTGTCATAGTTCCTACATCCCCTGTGTGGTAGGCTGGAAGACCTTCGAACTCAAAGAAAGCTTCTGCCGTTTTTTCAGGATTATTCATATAGCCTTTTGAAACAGCTGGCCCAGAAACGATGATTTCTCCTTGCTCACCATTTGGAACTTTCTTACCTTCCTCATCAATGACAAATGTCGGAGAATCCGCCTTGGTATAGCCGATTGGCAGGCGTTTGAGAGTCTTCAACATCTCGTCCGTCACGGCAACTGCTGACAGGGCTACTGTCGCTTCTGTTGGACCGTAAGCATTGATAATACGGGCATCTGGGAATCGCTCACGTAGTTTTTGAGCAGTTTTGACCGTCAATTCTTCACCATCAAAGTAGAAATGCGTGATGCCAGGCATTTTCTCACTGTTAAAGTCTTCTGACAACATGGCCATATCTGCAAAGGACGGTGTTGAGGTCCAGATAGCAATGGGCAAGGAAAAAATTGTCGCAAAGAGTTTTTTGAAGTCCTGAGTAATGGCTGAAGGAAGAGCGAAAAGCGTGCCACCCAGTGCCAAGGTTGGCGCCCAATACATGACAGATAGGTCAAAAGAATAAGGGGGCTGAGCCAGCATTTGCGGACGACTTGGCGTCGCAAATTCCTTATCTGTAATCATCCAGTTGGTAAAGCTGAGGAGATTATCATGGGAGATCTGCACTCCCTTAGGCTTACCAGTCGTACCAGAAGTAAAGATGATGTAGTAGTTGTCATCTCCCTTGACTGGATGGGTCATCTCGTAGCTGGAAGCTTGAGCAAAAGCTTCATGGACTTGCTTTAAATTCAGCATCGGTGTGCTAGTTTGCTCTAATGGAAAATCTGAGATAGTAATAATCAAGCTTGGCTTTGCAACTTCTACGATAGCAGAAACTCTTTCCAAGGCCGAATGGCTATCAATTGGGATATAGGCATGACCTGACTTAGTTAGCGCTACAAAGGTAGCCAACATCTCATATTCCTGACCACCAAAAACGACGACTGGAGATTTCTCAGGCAAGCCTAGTTGGTCGATAGCTGCAGCTAAACTATCTGAATCAGCCTTCAGATCACCATAAGTATGCTCTTGACCTAAAACATTGTAGACAGGATATGTTGGTTGCGTTTGAGCAAAGTGCTCAATCGTTTCAATCATATCTTTTATCGGTTTATTAGACACTGTTCCTCTTCTCCTTTAAACTAGAACTCATTATAAATAAAGGTGCCTTGGCTCTGACCAAGGTAACTAAAAAAATAAAGCAAACCAAGTAAGATTACAAAATATAGAGCCGTCCGGCCTAAGAATACATGTAAATTTCGTTGTTTTTTCATAAGCTATCCATTAATATATTATTTCTATTAGCTATCAGTATGTATTGTTAGCATCTTATCTTCCTAACATTTTACCACTTTATCAACCTTTTTTTCAACTGTTTACCATAACTTAAAAATTGGTTTTAGCTTATTTTAAGATAAGTTAAAATATTAATGTTTTGCCCATCAAAAAAGAGCCTGAGATTTTCATCTCAAACTCTGTTGCCAATCACTCTTTTATCTTAGAAAAGTGAAAATACGAGAACTGCTAGGGCCGCACCAACAATAGGTCCTACAACAGGAATCCAAGCATAAGACCAGTCCCCGTCTCCCTTGTTTGGAATTGGCAAGATGCTGTGCATGATACGAGGTCCAAGGTCACGAGCTGGGTTCAAGGCATAACCCGTTGTCCCACCTAGTGAAAGACCGATACCGACAATCAAGGTCCCCACTGCAA
Organism: Streptococcus oralis; assembly: GCA_905372585.1. Lineage (GTDB taxonomy): Bacteria > Bacillota > Bacilli > Lactobacillales > Streptococcaceae > Streptococcus > Streptococcus oralis_CJ. The sequence goes on along the minus strand of CAJPPL010000003.1, from coordinate 30,070 downwards.
AGGTCCCTAAACCAGCTTGAAGGTCATAGAGTCCCAAGGCAAAGATTGTCAAGAGCAAAACAAAAGTTCCAAGGATTTCGCTGATCAAGTTCGATACTGTGTTCTTGATTGCTGGTCCAGTACTGAAGGTTGCTAGGATATTGTCTGCATTTTCTTCTGCCTCATAATGCGGTTTGAATTGCAACCAAACTAAAATTTGAGCAAGCATCGCTCCAGCGAACTGAGCTAGGATATATGGGAATACCGAAGCCCAAGGAAAGTCACCTTTTAAGGCTACACCAAACGTCACAGCTGGGTTTAGATGGGCTGGGCTAAAATTCAATTTCAGGAGAAAATGAAGTAAATCTTCCCATAATAAAACGCACAATATCAAGGTTTTTCAACACCTGATACTATGCACTTTTCTGATTCCAATGACTTTTCATCCAGCCTCTCATTTAAAATAATCTCGTCTCATATAAATTAAAATGGCTTCTATTATCAGACAAATTGCTGATAGCCAAAAACTTATGCTAATACCAAAATTCTCAGTAATATAGCTCATTAGCAAAACAAATACTGAAAATGATAGTGTCGAAATCACTTCAATAACGGAATAGACATTAACCAAATTATTTTTCTCTACTGTTTCCTGAAGAAATACACTTTCAGGAACTTCTTTTAGCTGCGATAACATACCAACTACAGCTGAAAATAATAAAAACATCTGTGCATTTGGAAAAAATAGAATAGTCAGTGTCACTATTGCCATGGCTACAAGAGGAAAAAGAATACTTTCCCATTTAGCAGCTAGGAATTTTTCAGATAGCCTAAAAGCAATTAAACCACCACTTATAATACCAATAGAATATGCTGTATTAGAATAACCCCAGTAACTTTCCGTTTTATTTAATAACTCCGTTACAAAAACAAGAATAATGGAAGAAACCCAAATCGTATTTGAGAAAATTTCAAATAAATTTGCTGATATAAAAATTCTTAATCTAGGATCTCTAGCAACTAACTTCCAACCTTTGAGCAAAATTTCAAGATTTGTCTCTGACTCTAACACCTCCACTTCAGCCTTAGGAAGACATAACATCAGAAAACTAGAAATTATATACAAGATTAAAATTATAAACGTGGTAGGTAACAGACCAATTGTTGCAAACAAGAGTCCACCTAATCCCCAACCCACCAATTGAACAGCTTCACCACTCATTGATAAGGCTGAGTTAGCCTTGCCCAAATCGGTCGCATAGCGTGGCACAATAGCATAGGAAACAGGTGCTGCAAAACCATCTAAGATAGAAATTGCAACAACAAATAGATAGGTCGCCAAAGGCGCTACTGATTGCATTACGGTAAACATTCCTACCAATATCGTCAATAATATAGTCTTTCCAAATTGGGATAAAGATAAAACCCTATTTAGCGCTAACCTTTTAGTAACCAAAGGAACTAAAAGACTCGCAACAAAAGAGGATATCCCTATAAAAATGGGAACTAGTGATGTGGCAATTACTGATTTTGAAATAATGTATATGTTAGCAATGATGGTTACTCTAAAGAAAATATCTGCTAAATTTGCAAACAATTGAGAGACTAGCAACTTGATAAATGAATTAGACATGTAGCTCTCCCATCTTTATTTCCAACTTTGGAATTAAAATTTGATTAACAAATTTTTCAAATTCTTGTTTTTCCCATTTACATTGTTTATAAAAATCGATATCGGCAGATAATTTGCACCCTCCCGAGCATAGACCACCTATTTCACAACCTTGACAATCTTTATAATCTAAAAAAGTCTTTGTTTCGTTTTGATAAGACATCAAATCAATGTTACGCAAATTTCCTAGAATATACTGAGGACGTCCAACTGTAACAGTGCATCTAAATAGATTGAGTTCATTATCAACATAGAAAACTCTATCATAAGGAGATACGTTCCAACAGTAATTATACACTCCTTTGGTTTGAGCTTCATTAAAGGACAACTTTAACTTATCGGTCAAATTTTTACATGTTTGAATAAAACCTGCATGGAGATTTAGAGGAACTTGTTCAGTAATTTTCATCAACTCTAAAAGGATATCTGTCTCAGATACAATATAGTCATCGTATCCAGTATCAAATAACCGATCATCCACTCTTCCTATATTCCAATGAAAATTCTCTCTTGAAAAATAACCTTTCTCCTTAAAATAAGAATAAATTGGAACTAATTCATATAAATTTGTCTTATCAAAATTTGTTCCAACATCCATCACAATTCCATAATCTAACAATAAATCCGTGATAGCTAATAATTTCTCTGTATTATTTGCTACTTTGGTTATTTTAACTATCTCTTTATATGTTTCTGGTAATGTATTAACAGTAATTGCAATAACCGATATAATACTTCTATAAATGATAAGTTTTTTAGCAAAGTATGGTAAGAAAATTCCATTGGTTGTTATGTCTATTTTTAATTTCTTATCAACACAATACTGAAAAATTCTATCAAGTATTGGCTCATTCTTAGGCAACAAGGGTTCTCCTCCAAATAAGCCTAAAGAAACTTCTAAATCTGGATTTTCCTTAATAAGCGCTGTAATTTTATCAAGTGTTTCATCCAACTCACCGAGAGTTATCGGTTTTCTTACTAAACCATCATATTTTTGTTGAAAACAATAGCTACACCGTAAATTACAAGAGTAAGTAATCGCTAAAGAAATTTGAATCTTTTTCCTAGATTCTAACAATAATTTTTCATCATAAAGTTTATCAGGAGTAAAGTGATCTAAATCAGAAGAGGGAGTTTCAAACCATTCACTTAGAAAAGAATCAACATTCATCATATTGTTCTTTATTTTATCACTTTCTACAACTAATACTTTATTTTTAAAAGAATTAATTAAAAGCGTAAATTTATCACTAATCTTCTGTTGATAGATTGATACTAATGAAATCGTGTGAACTGGATTACTTTCAGCTATTAGTTTTATCTCCCCATCTTCTAATTCATAGATCATATGCTATCTCCTCCATTATTTAGTATCTACGACGAGTAATATGCTGTCCAACGATGACACCGCTTGGCTGATCTTCAGCTGGTGTCATAATATCATCAATAGCTTTCATTTGTAGAAGCTCTTCTTCTGTAAATTCAATAGACATAGTAGTCACCTCTTAAAAATTATTTTGTAAGCTTACAACAACAATTTTACAATAACAACCAGAAATTTGAAATTTTTTCCCATATCTGCGTCTTACCTTTTACTTGCTAAAATTTTTTCTAAATGTCCTTCATAAGTCTTTGCCAAGTGGTTACTTCCTGCTAATTTCATTGCTCCAATACACTTCCTCATTTCAATAATTGCTTTGCAATCCATCTCTTTTTTGTAGCAATACAGATGTTGGGCATACTGGAATACCAATCGCTCATAAATTTCAGTTTCAGTGAAAAAGCATTGGTTTAGTTGCTTTTTAAAATACAAGGCATCAAGAAATTTCTCTTTTTCAATACATGTGATATATCCGTTTAATAGCATAGATGAAATCAATCGTCTATTATTTGGAATTTCTTTGTAGAAATCAGAACGTCTAGACATCTCTCTAGCCAAAACCATGAAAACATCATGTTTTAGGACATCTAAAGTATTTGAAAAAATCAATAATTCATAGTATCCCCAATATTCAACACTAAAGAGATAATCAGTTAGATAAGATAAATCATCACTAGAATAGTAAGCTTCTCCCGATAAATCTTGTAAACGAATTTTTAATAAAATAATGTTAAACTTATGAAATTTCTCCTGTTTAGAATCTGACTCCATCTGAGAATAAAGTAATTTTTTCAATCCATTAACATCATGATTTGATACAAAATGCCTAACCTTTGATAAGAGTTCGTTCAGTTCATCACGATGAAAATCATGAACAGCATACATAAATTCATCAATAGGCATGTTAATTTCATCCAAAATAGCCATAAATTTTGAAATGGTTAAATCAGTCTCTCCCTTTTCAAAACGTGAGAGCTGTGATGTTGATATACCAGCTTTTTCGACATCTTTTAAACGAAAACCTCTAGATTCTCGAAACTTTTTAAAAATTTCTCCAAATTTTTTCATAGCATCTCTCCAGTAAGCATATATGGGAATAGTTTTTAATTTTTAATATTTTAGCATAAAATAGAAGAAAATGAAAGTGAGGTATTTCACATGAGGAAGCAAAAACTATTGTCTTTATTCTTCCTACTTTTTGAAGGAATTATTATTATCGTTGTTGGCTAGTCCTAAAAAGTTAGGTGCTAAAATACTTACATTTTCAATCGAAAAAGAGACCGGGGAAAAGTCTTAAAAATCAGAAAAACGCATAATATCAGGTGTTGAAAAACTTGATACTATGCGTTTTATTGTGAAAAGATTTACTTCATTTTTTCCTGAAATTGAACTTTTACCTAAGCTCTTATCAAATCTAGATTAGAAAAGTGAGAATACAAGGACTGCCAAGGTTGCACCAATGATAGGTCCTACAACAGGAATCCAAGCATAAGACCAGTCCCCATCTCCCTTGTTTGGAATCGGAAGAAGGATGTGCATGATGCGAGGACCAAGATCACGAGCTGGGTTTAAGGCATAGCCTGTTGTCCCACCTAGTGAAAGACCGATACCGACAATCAAGGTTCCCACTGCAAAGGTTCCTAGCCCTGCTTGAAGGTCATAGAGACCCAAGGCAAAGATTGTCAAGAGCAAGACAAAAGTCCCAAGGATTTCGCTAACCAAGTTGGATACTGTGTTCTTGATTGCTGGTCCAGTACTAAAGGTTGCTAGGATATTACCTGCATTTTCTTCTGCTTCATAGTGCGGTTTGAATTGCAACCAAACCAAAATCTGAGCCACCATCGCTCCTGCGAATTGGGCTAGGATATAAGGGAAAACAGAAGCCCAAGAGAGCGTTCCTTTTAAGGCCATAGCAAACGTCACAGCTGGATTTAGGTGGGCTGGACTAAGCGTGCCAGATACAAAGGCTGCAACGGCTACAGCAATTCCCCATCCCATAGTAATCACAATCCATCCTGAATTGTTACTCTTGGTTTTGGGAAGAACCACACCTGCTACAACACCATTTCCTAGGAGGATAAGGATTAAAGTCCCCAAAAATTCTCCAAATAATTCTTTCATCATATCGTTGTCTCCATTTAAAAGAAGGAGAGAGAAGGCAAGGAAAGCTTACCTCCCTCTCTTCTAGTTTTTCTTAATTTTTTAATGCCGCTAAATCGTTGTTAGCAAGTGCTGCTTCAACATCCGCACGGTAGGCTGCTTTTTCTTCTTCGGTCCAATCATAGAATCGTCCCATTTCATCCAGAACTGGCTCAACGATGCTATCTAAACTATCACGCATAAAGAGCATGTGGTTGGTACGACGAAGGAGGAAGTCAACTGGGCTCAGAGCCAATTCATTGCGCATTGCATAGTGAAGGGACAAGGTGTCTGCCAAGCTGAGTCCTGGCGCCTGTTCCAAGCTGTGAGCAAGGGCGAAGACCTTCGGTGCATTTGAACCGTAAAGATTTGCGAGATAGTGAGCTTCCTTGCTATCCAAACCACGTGAAACTCCAAGTTGAGCAAAGGCCTCAATTTCTGAGTCCACATTTGCTGGGTTCAATTCTCCACCTGAAACAGGATAAGTCTTCGAGTTGATCAGTTTAAAGCTACGGTCAAATTCTGCTTTGAGGATATCAACCACGCGCTCCATAGCCCCTTCAGCCATCTTACGGTAGTCTGTGATTTTACCACCAGCAAGGGTCAACAGGCCATTGTCATCACGGTCCAAGCTCGAACCACGTGAAACGGCAGATGGGTCCAAATGTTTCTCAGATGTGCTGCTTTCAAGCTTGCTGACAGCAGATTCAACATCTTCACGCGATTTTTCTTTAGATAGATAAGCCTCGACAGTCGCAATCAAGCTATTGAAGCTTTCGTCGCTAATGGTCCCGTTATTTCCGCCATTGTAGTCAGAAGCGCTATTGCCTGCAATCAATGGACGAAGACCTGCCCAGCTACTTTCGATATCATCAATGGTGATGTTGGCTTCTGGGAAGCGATTGTTGACAATGCCAAGTAGATAATCCACATCTTCCTGCGTCACTTTTGGATGTTCCAAATCACCTGTGTAGTCTGTATCGGTTGTACCAAAATAGGTCTTGTTTTCACGTGGGAGAACAAAGACCATCCGGCCATCTCCCAAGCCTGTGTCAAAGTAAACTGGCTGTGAAACCTTGATCTTACTTGAATCCACTACCAAGTGAACTCCCTTGGTTGGACGCATTTGTGAGAATTGCGTTCCCTTATTAGATAAATTACGTACCTTGTCACTCCAAGGACCTGTCGTATTGATAACCAGACGAGCCTTGATTTCAAAGACTTGGTCTGTCAACAAATCACGAGCTACAACACCTGTAATCTTGCCACTTTCGTCAAAGAGGAAACCTTCTGCCTTAACATGGTTGGCAATGAGGGCACCGTCTTGGTTGGCACGTTTGATGTTTTCAATCACGAGACGCGCATCGTTATTACGGAAGTCAAGGTAAACCCCACCTCCTACCAAGCCTTCTTTTTTCAAGTTTGGCTGGCGTTCCAAGACTTCTTCTTTGCTCAAGACCTTGTTAGCAGCTGGCGTGTTGCTAACACCTGCCAAAAGGTCGTATAAGTCCATGGCTACTTTGAGACGGAAGAGGCTAAAGGTCGCTCCATCTTCATCGTAAACTGGCAAGAGCATTGGATCTGGTTTTGGAATATGTGGAGCGATTTGTTGAACCACCGCACGTTCAGAAACTGTATCTGATACCACTTCTACGTCAAATTGTTTGAGGTAACGCAGACCTCCGTGGACCAATTTTGTTGATCGGCTGGATGTTCCTTCTGCGAAGTCCTGCATTTCAATCAAACCAGTGTCAAGACCACTAGCTGCTGCCTGCAAAGCTACACCAGCTCCTGTAATCCCTCCACCAATAATCAAGAGATCCAAGGTGCGTTCCTGCATTTTTTTAATTGACAATTCACGTGTTTTCTTTGAAAATTCCATATTTACACACTTTCTAACTGAGTCGTTTCATTATTAAACTGATAATTGCATCAAGAAACAGTATTAGTCGTCGATTTCCGCAAAGACTTGCGTTGCTTTCACAGCCTTCTTCCAGCCCTTATAAAGTTGTTCCTTGCGCGATTCGTTCATCGATGGCTCAAAGAGTTCTCCTGTCTCGTTCAAGAGTTTCAACTCATCCAAGTCCTTCCAATAACCCACTGCCAAACCAGCTAGGAAGGCTGCACCGAGGGCAGTTGTTTCCAAGTTTTTAGCGCGTGCGATATCAATTCCCAAGATGTCAGCTTGGAACTGCATGAGGAAGTTGTTCATGGCTGCACCACCATCTACCTTCAAGACTTGGATCGCTGTCTGCGCATCCACTTGCATGGTGTCAATGATGTCACGTACTTGATAAGCGATAGATTGCAAGGTTGCCTTGATAAAGTCTTCTTTGCTTGTTCCACGAGTTAAGCCAAAGACAGAGCCTCGAGCGTTTTGGTTCCAGTATGGAGCCCCTAGACCTGTAAAGGCAGGTACGACATAAACTTCGTCATTGTTGTGAGAATTAAGAGCATATTTTTCAGACTCTGGTGAATTTTCAACCATGCGAAGTCCATCACGAAGCCACTGAATGGCACTTCCTGCGATGAAGATAGAACCTTCCAAAGCATAGTAAACCTTGCCGTTAATACCATAACCAATCGTTGTCAAGAGGTTGTTTTCAGACAACTGCATCTCTTCACCAGTGTTCATGATGATGAAGGAACCAGTTCCGTAGGTATTTTTAACCATGCCAGGCTCAAAAGCTAACTGTCCAAAGAGAGCTGCCTGCTGGTCACCAGCCATACCAGAGATTGGAACTTCTCCACCGTAGAAATGGAATGGAGCTGTCTTGCCGTAGATTTCAGAGTTAGAACGAACTTCTGGAAGCATAGCCTTAGGAATATTAAGGATTTCCAAAATCTCGTCGTCCCATTTAAGATCCTTGATGTTATAGAGCATGGTACGAGCTGCGTTTGAGTAGTCGGTCACGTGAGCTGCGCCGTCAGTCAATTTCCAAACCAACCAAGTATCAATGGTACCAAAGAGCAATTCACCCTTTTCTGCTCGCTCTTGAGCACCTTCTACATGATCCAAAATCCAACGAACCTTAGTCGCTGAGAAGTAAGCATCAATGATCAAACCAGTCTTTTCATGGAATTTTTCCACATAACCTTGGCTTTTCAGTTGCTCAGCCAGAGGGGCAGTTTGGCGTGATTGCCAAACGATAGCATTGTAGATAGGGAGTCCTGTTTTCTTATCCCAGACGACAGTAGTTTCACGTTGGTTGGTAATTCCGATTGCCTCGATTTGACTTGGTTTCACACCACTTTCGATGAAAGCACCCGCAATAACTGACTGAACAGAGTTCCAAATTTCATTGGCATTGTGCTCAACCCAACCTGCTTGAGGGAAAATCTGAGTGAACTCTTTTTGACTAGAGCTGACCTTTTCTCCTTTTTTGTTAAAAATGATGGCACGAGAACTAGTAGTTCCTTGGTCAATAGCCATGATGTATTTTTCTTGTGACATGTGCTGTCCTCCTGATAAAATCTTGAGGGGGTTCCCTCTTTACAGTAACTAGTATACAAAATAAAGCGCTTTCTTGTTTATCAATTTTTTTAAAATTTTAAAAAAAAGTGAGGAGATTGTGCAAATTTCACAAAAAAGACCTGAAAATTCAGGTCTTTTAGGCAAAGAGCATCTGACGAATCGTAGCTAAATCTTCCATATCCAAATCATTTTTCAAATAGTAGACGGGTGTTTGTTCTTTCTTATGGATAGGGTTATTGGTAACTAGTAAGTCATAATGACGAGTACGGTCATAGGCTTCGATGCTAATGAAGCGATTGTACTCCAAATATCGTTTTAAAAGGGCCGACATTCTCGAAAAAACAAGGAAGCCTGCTGTTAGATCTAGCCCTATTCTCAGATGTTTTCCTATATTTTCTGCCATATACTCCATCAACTGAAGCCATTCCCAGAGAATTTTCTTATCCAAATCCGTTCCCTGATGAAAGGCTGGCAAGGAGGCGAAAATTTTCTGAGCAATATCTCGAAAGTCATGCTCCATCAGCAAATAAGGGTGGCGATGCTCTATCTGATACTTGTATCGATCTTGCAAGATATAGCCCTTGTAGAGATAAACTTGACTACAAAGTTGACTCAGTTCATAAGTGATATGGTCCTCTGTATAGTCCCCTAACAGCTTCTCCTTCTTCATTTCCTGGATCATTTGTGTCAGTAAAGCCGCAAGTTCTCCCCCAAAACCGAGGATGTACTCCATGGTATGAAGAGGCAAAATGCGATGAGACAAGAGGAAAGAGAAGAAAATCATCATCTCCCCATCCTCAGTTCCTAGAGGAATGTGCTGCCCACCAAAAAAAGAAGGGGCCTTGCCAAGTAGACGAAGGTAGAAAATATTGTCAAAATACCCTCGCATTTTTTCTTCTATAACCTGAAATTGACAGGCGTTAACCCGAAGGCGCTGTTGACTGATATGATTCCAGAGAACCAAGTCTAATTTCTGACCCGAAGACAAGCTGGCACCGCAGATTTCTTCTAGAGTAGCAATATCCTGCTTTCTCTCCGCTTTCTGCATATGACTTTTCCACTCCTGACTGGACCAGACCTTGCGGAAAAGACAGAAATAAAAGTAACGAATCTGATGCTCTGGACCTCGCCAACGACCATTTTGGATGGATAAGTCAAACTCTGACAAAATATGATTCAAGCTAGACAAATGGCGACCAAGCGTGGCCTCGCTAATCATCAATTCTTGAGCCAGTTGATGGGCTAGGAACTGTTGGTGATAGAGAAGGTAAACCAAAATTTGGTACTTAATGGCATTTTCTAGAAACAAGCTCCGAATCTCTCTCCCCTTTGTGGCAGTACCGACAGACAGACGCAGGCTTTCATCATCCAAGTGGATGGCCAGCTCTAACCCTCTTTCCAAGGCATTTTCGTTAATCAGAGAGATGTACTTGGTTAGGGTCGCCTTTGAAAAACCTGTTTCTTCCATGGCTTCCTTGACGGTTGTCTGCGAATCTTGTAACAGAAAGGAAAGGACTAAAAATTGACCAGATTCGGCTTTTTCCATCAAATCACCTAAATACATTTGTTACCCCTTTCATTTTCTCCTTCAAGAATAGCATAAATCTTAGAAATGCGGAAATAATCTGTTTCTCATTTTATTTTAAAGCCGATTTCCTCGTTAATATTCCACAGAAACAGCAAACACACGACTCCCCCTTTAGGCATTTTTATGCTAAAATAGTAGCTATGGATAAAATTATTAAAACTATATCAGAAAGCGGAGCCTTTCGTGCTTTTGTCCTTGATAGCACAGAAACCGTCCGCACTGCTCAAGAAAAACATCAAACTCAAGCCAGTTCAACTGTCGCACTTGGCCGTACCCTTATCGCTAGCCAAATTCTCGCAGCCAATGAAAAAGGAAATACCAAACTAACGGTTAAAGTTCTTGGAACGAGCTCTCTTGGTGCCATCATCACGGTTGCAGATACCAAGGGCAACGTCAAAGGCTACGTTCAAAATCCAGGTGTTGACATCAAAAAAACTGCAACTGGTGAAGTCCTTGTTGGACCTTTTGTCGGCAATGGCCAATTCCTCGTTATCACAGACTATGGTACTGGAAATCCCTACAACTCCATGACTCCTCTCATCTCTGGGGAAATCGGTGAAGACTTGGCCTATTACCTTACTGAAAGCCAACAAACCCCTTCAGCAGTCGGCCTCAATGTTCTTTTGGATAAAGACGACAAGGTCAAAGTTGCCGGAGGTTTCCTTCTCCAAGTATTGCCAGGGGCCAAGGAAGAAGAGATTGCCCGCTTTGAAAAACGCATTCAAGAAATGCCAGCCATCTCAACCCTTCTAGAAAGCGATGACCATATCGAAGCCCTTCTCAAGGCCATCTATGGTGACGAATCTTACAAACGTCTATCTGAAGAAGAAATCCGTTTCCAATGTGACTGCAGCAAAGACCGTTTTATGAACGCTCTTGCCAGCCTTCCAAGCTCAGACCTTGAAGAAATGAAAGAGGAAGACCACGGGGCAGAAATCACTTGTCAATTCTGCCAAACAACTTATAACTTTAATGAAAACGACCTGGAGGAACTCATTCGTGACAAATCTTAATACACCTTTTATGATTGGCAATGTTGAGATTCCCAATCGTACCGTTTTAGCACCCATGGCTGGTGTCACCAACTCAGCCTTTCGTACCATCGCAAAAGAGCTCGGAGCTGGACTCGTTGTAATGGAAATGGTCTCTGACAAGGGGATCCAATACAACAACGAAAAAACTCTACACATGCTTCACATCGATGAAGGCGAAAACCCCGTTTCTATCCAACTCTTTGGTAGCGACGAAGACAGCCTCGCACGCGCAGCAGAATTCATCCAGGAAAACACCAAGACTGATATCGTCGATATCAACATGGGCTGCCCAGTTAACAAAATCGTGAAAAACGAAGCTGGCGCTATGTGGCTCAAGGATCCAGACAAGATCTACTCTATTATCAACAAGGTCCAATCTGTCCTTGATATCCCCCTCACTGTCAAAATGCGTACAGGCTGGTCTGATCCATCCCTAGCCGTGGAGAATGCTCTCGCTGCTGAGGCTGCAGGTGTCTCTGCCCTCGCTATGCACGGCCGTACCCGTGAACAAATGTACACAGGTCACGCAGACCTTGAGACCCTTCACAAGGTTGCTCAAGCTTTGACCAAGATTCCATTCATCGCCAACGGTGACATCCGCACTGTCCAAGAAGCCAAACAGCGTATCGAAGAAGTCGGGGCTGACGCTGTCATGATTGGTCGCGCAGCCATGGGAAATCCCTACCTCTTCAATCAAATCAACCACTACTTTGAAACAGGAGAAATTCTCCCTGATTTGACTTTTGAAGACAAGATGAAAATCGCCTACGAACATTTGAAACGCTTGATTAACCTCAAAGGAGAAAACGTAGCCGTTCGTGAATTCCGCGGTCTTGCTCCTCACTACCTCCGGGGAACATCTGGCGCTGCCAAACTTCGTGGAGCCATTTCACAAGCTAGCACCCTGGCAGAGATTGAAGCTCTATTGCAATTAGATAAAGCTTAATACACAAAAAACCGTAACTCGCTTGAGTTTACGGTTTTTTTTATCCTAGGAAATCCTAGATATTATTATTGAATCAAGGCAACGCTTGAAACTTTACCATCCGCACCTGTTGTAATTTGGATGATTTTTCCTCCACCGATTTTGGCATTATACTTGCCATCATCAAGGGTGTAAGAGTAGCCTCTGATAGAATAGTTTTCTTTCTTTCCATCTGCAGTTTCTACTGTAAATTGGCCTCCTGATGAAACTGTAATAGTTTCGCCATTTGCTCCCTTCCAGTTGCCTGCAGCTGCTGAGAAATCACCATCGACCATGGTTAAAACACCCTTGTAGCGTTTGTTGTGTTCTGCTTGCTTGTCTTGAAGTTGGCGGTCAGTTGTTGGATCATAGCCTGACTGGTTAGACTGGGCTTGAGAACCTTGCTGAGTTGAAGGTGCCTGAGATGGGGCTTGTTGACTAGGAGCTGCTTGTTCTTGTCTTGATTCAGGTGCTGGTTTCGCTTGTGACTGATCTGCCGTTGTAGAAGACTGACCAGAAGATGCCTGAGCCTTTTCAGATGAAGCTGAGCTTGAAGATTTTTGAGTCTTACTTTCTTTGCTAGAAGAAGCTGCTTTAGAACTTGATGACTGACTTGTTTTTGCAGAGCTACTGATTTGAGTGGATTCGTTTTTATTTCCACAAGCTCCCAGTAGCAAGGTAGAAGCCAATACAGTCGCTGCCATCAATTTGATATAGGTTTTCTTTTTCATTTTTCTACTCCTTTGTAACATTTTTGAAATGTTAAGAAATCTTTTTGTAATGTAATTGTAACATTAGACCTTGAATCTGTCAACTATTTAGAGAAACTATTTTAAAAAAATTTCTCTCTACTATTTCTATTCGTAATTGAAACGAAAAAATAGAAACATTTCCTAGATTAGAGTCCTATTTTTTGCATCGCTCTTGTGCAATCGCTTGCATCGTATTAGATAAAGGAATATAATAACATTGAAATAGAATATAGGAGGTGCACTCTTATGCTAAATAAGTATTACAAGTATCTTCCTTGGTTGATTTTGGGAGCTATTGGCTCTTATCAATCAGCCACTTACTATGCGCGAACTGCATTTGATGTCTTCTATCTGACTGCAATCTTTATAATTGTCTACATCGCCTTGTTATTTTTGCATGAGAACTATCTCAAGTATCGATACAAAGACTTCTTTACTCACATATTGAGTAATCCTAAGAAAGATAGCCATTCATAAAAAATGATGATAAATAAAAAGGTCGGGAAAAGTTCCCGGCCTCGTTTTTTATTTCAATCGATAGGTTTTTCTTGGTTTCTTTTTAGGTACTCGTTTGAGTCCGACTTCTTCTACATATTCTCCGTATTTTACGAGAAAGTTATTGCTGACGATGGACCGACCAGGATTGATGAGATTGACCAGCTCAGTCCCTTCGTAGACAGTAAACTCCTCCTCCAGCAGATAGAGGAAGGTCGGGTTCCAGTCGAGACGGCCTTGGATTCGTTTGATGGATTCTTGGATAATGGCATAATGGTCAAAGGCGAAGGCTTGCTCGTCCAGCTCGACTCCATCTAGGTAGCATTTGCCTGTCTGAAAATCGACATCTACAAAAACCACATCCTTGGCATCGTCACCTGCCTGAACGAGGTCTAAGGCACGACTAGGCAGGTACACTAAGTGGGCAATGGTCACTGTCCAGCCCCGTGGATCACGACTGGGGGTCGATACCGTCATCAATTGCTCGATTTTCTCCAAAGGTAGATCGAGATTGACTTCTTCTCTCACCTCGCGCTGACAGGCATGTGCAGCATCTTCTCCCTTGTCCATAAAGCCTCCGACTAAGGCTAAACAGTTCTGATAAGGGTGGGCCTTGCGACGGATCAGCAGAAGCTTGATCTTTCCTTCGACAAAGCAGTAGGCTACCATATCCACTGTCACACTAGGTTTTTCATATTGAGGGAGTTCCTGCTTGTAGTACCAGTCTAAAAACTCCTCCTGACTGGCATGGATTTCATAATATTCTTTTTCCGTCATCCCGGCTGGAATCTTTATGTCTGCCATCTTATGCCTCCTTTCGAACTGCCTTAGTCCATTGGTACCAACCCACTAGACTGTTGAGTGTGTAAACCCAGTACATCCCTTGGATGTGGATATTTTCACCCCACCAGAGGTAGATACTAAAGAGATTGGTTGCAATCCAGAAAATCCATTGCTCACGGTAGAGACGTGTCATCAAGAGCTGACCAACACCATTGGTCGCATCGGTAACACTATCACGGAAAGGGCGAGCGCTATTGATACTTTGGTAAGCCAAGCCCATACCAATCCAGATAATGGCGGTCAAGGCTAAGTACTTGAGCCAGTCAAGAACAGATAATTTCTTAGCTTCAAAGTGGGATTCTTCTGGTTTTCCTTGGTCGTTGATACGATTGGACAACCAAGCATAGAGACCAATCGGCTGCATGACAAAGAAGTAAACGGTCGTCAAGACTTCGCCATAAAAAGTCGCATTCATAGCCAAGATCAAGTAGATTGCCGAGTTAATGGCCCCAAAGAGATAATTGCTTGCACGCCCTTCTGCTACCAAAATAACACAGACAATCCCAGTCCAGGATGCAAATAAGCTAAGCCAGTCATGGCTTTCCGTATTTTGTGTAAACTCCAAGATCAAGGGGACACTTGACAGGGCGATGAGATACAACCACTGGAAAAGGCTACGGCCGACAAAGAGATCTTTCCAGAGCAGGTGCATGATCCCTGCAAAACCGATCTTGCGGGCTTCAGCATGGACATTTTTAAAGTTTTCGATAAATTGTGTGATTTTTTTAGTTAGTTTTTTCATATTTTTCTCCTAATCTGCTTGGTAAATGGCATCAATAGCCACTTTTGCTGCTTCATAATTGCCTAGATAATCCTCTGCTAGATAAACTAAAGGAATAGTCGTTAAGTATCTCTCTCTCATCTGATCCAAATGCTGGGAAAAACTGTAGCGAATATGGTCTTCCGCCATGGTCATATCTCTAAATCCGTCATTGACATAGGAACCGACAGGTTGCACGAAGAGAATCAAGTCCCATTTTTCCTTAGCCAAGATTGAAACAAAGAGATTGTCAAAGGTTTCTCCTGATAAATCCCCTTGGTCCTCAGTCTCCATGTAATAGTCATAGTAGCCCTTGGTTACCAAGGAGTTGGTATCGGCTATCACTAGGCCTCGATTGGCATTGCTGTCGATTAACTTGGAGGTCTGGTCATACTGTCCCAACAGGAGATAGTAGTAATCCTTTGGAGTCAATTCATCATCGCGGACATTGTTTTTGATCTGGTACTCACGCGCGTATTCCAAACTAACGGGCGCATCGTAATACCTTGCCAAATCCTTGGCTAGAGTGGTCTTCCCATTACTAGCACTTCCCATAATCAAGACTTTCTTGGTAAACTGACGACGGAAGGGTTGAGCGATGTATTTCCAATATTTGCTTGGATTTTCTCGAATCATAGTCGCTGAGATACCAAACTTTCTTTCTTGCAAGACAGTGCCAAATCCACGCTTAGATAACTCTTGCTGGTAGTCTTCTTCTCCTACAAAAAAAGTCAGTTCTTGCTGGGTTTCATCATAGGAAATCTCCGCTAACATCTGGTTCAACCACTCCTGCCAGCCCATAGGATAACGGGGAAGGTTGGTCTCATCCAGCTTGCAGACAGAGGTCAATTCGTCATCACGAAAAGCCTCTCTGATATAGCGAAATCGTTTTTGAAGACTTAAACCTACCTGCTCACCTCGGTCTCCCTCGTAGCCTGAAACGACTACCCAGACCTGGTCACACTGACGCTTCGCTCTCTGGATCAGGTCGATATGCCCTTGATGGAGAGGAGCAAAGGTCCCAAATACCACTGCTGTTTTCTTTTTCATAAATGTTTTGCCTTTTTATAATTTTTGATATTTTTATTTTCTATGTTTTTATTATATACTATATTTTTATTTTGTCAATACTTTTTTATCGTTTTTTATAAAAAAGTAGCAAAAAAGAATCAGGACTGCTCCTGATTCTCCATTTTTAAGCAATATCAAATTTTAACTGACCTGCTTTGACACCAATCTTGAGAGTCTTGCCTGCCACTAATTCTCCCTTAAGAAGAAGTTCTGCCAACTTGTCCTCCACTTCTGTTTGCAGGGTTCTGCGAAGTGGGCGAGCTCCCATTTCTGGATTGTAACCGTGACTAGCTAGCAACTTCAGGGCCGAAGCTTGCAGTTTCAAGTCGATGCCTTTCTCTGCCAGGCTAGCAATCAATGGTTTAACCATAATCTTGACAATTTCTTGCATGTGTTTGCTATCTAAGCTGTGGAAGACCACCTTTTCATCAATACGGTTGATAAACTCTGGTCGATAAGCTTTTTTCAACTCTTCAAAGATTCGTTTTTCCATATTTTCCTGGTCAAAACGAATGTCTTTCGCGCCAAAGCCGACCGTCTTGTCATCACGAAGAGCCGTCGCACCAAGGTTTGACGTCATGATGATAATGGTATTTGAAAAGTCCACCTTGCGCCCCTTGCTATCTGTCAAGACACCGTCGTCCAGAACCTGCAAGAGAACATTAAAGATATCTGGGTGGGCCTTCTCTACCTCATCAAAGAGGAGCACTGAGTAAGGTTTGTTGCGAACCTTCTCAGTTAACTCCCCACCTTCTTCGTAGCCCACATAACCCGGAGGAGCTCCATTGAGACGGCTAGCCGCAAATTTCTCCATATACTCACTCATATCAAAGCGGATAAGGGCTGATTCGTCATCAAAGAGGACTTCTGCCAGAGCCTTGGCCAATTCGGTCTTACCGACTCCTGTCGGCCCTAGGAACATGAAGGAACCAATCGGACGCTTGTGACTGCGAATCCCTGACTGGTTGCGACGAATGGCACGGCTAATACTTGAAACAGCTTGATCTTGACCGATGACACGTTTGTGCAGTTCCGCTTCCAAGTTCAGGTATTTCTTGGCGTCCGTTTGCGTCAGTTTTTGGACTGGGATACCTGACAAGCGACTCAAGGTGATCAAAATTTCAGATTCTGTTACCAAGTCTTTATAGACAGGGACTTCCTGCTCCTTTGCGATTAGCTGGGCCGCTTGTTTCCACTTGCCATCCATCAAGGCCTTGTCAGCTGGACTCAAGTCGGATTCGTCTGCTTTCACTTGCTTGGATTTGTTTTGCACTGTTGCTGCTGCTTCATCTAAAAGGTCGATAGCAGAGTCTGGTAAGTGACGACTGGTCAAGTAACGATGCGCCATCTTGACAGCTGTTTCAACAGCTTCATCTGTGATTTGCACACGATGGTGTTTCTCATAGGTCGCTTTCAAACCTTGCAAAATAGTCATACTGTCAGCTAGACTTGGCTCTTCAATCGTCACTTTGGCAAACCGACGAGAAAGGGCAGCATCTTTTTCGATGTGTTTTTGGTATTCTTCCTGAGTGGTTGCACCAACCGTTCTCAAAGTTCCGCGAGCCAAGGCTGGTTTCAAGATATTAGCCGCATCTAGAGTCGAGTCAATACCACTACCAGAACCCATGATGGTGTGGAGTTCATCGATAAAGAGGATGACTTTGCCATCTTCCTCGATATCCTTGATGATGTTGTTCATACGCTCTTCAAAGTCACCACGGAAACGTGTCCCTGCAACGACATTCATCAAATCAAGCTCTAGAACGCGCATCTTTGCCATTTCCGCAGGTACATCCCCACTGGCAATACGCTGGGCAAGTCCAAGTGCCAGAGCTGTTTTCCCGACACCCGCATCTCCAACCAAGACCGGATTGTTCTTGGTCTTTCGACTCAAAATCTGAATCATACGTGAGATTTCCTTGTCTCGACCGATAACTGGCTCTAACTTGCCAGAGCGCGCTTGCTCCGTCAGGTCATGCGTGTAGTCCTCGAGACCGCCACTTTGAGCTTGAGGCATGCCCATCATATTGGCCATGGAATTTTGCTTGTCAGTTACTGTGCGATGACGTTGACGCAAAGCCTTGAGATCTTCTCTAGTCCAGCCAGCACGCTCTTCTAGATTGCGACGAAGAGCAGCAATTCTGACCTGATCTTTCTGGTCTTCATAAGAAAAGCCTGCTCTCTCCAAGATGCGAGTCGCCAAGGCATTGCCGTCATGCAAAATCGCATAGAGGACATGCTCTGTCCCTAGTACCTTTGCGTGGACCACTGAGGCCACATACTCTGCTTCTGCAAAGAGAACCTCCAAACGATGGGAAAAGGGCAATTCCGTAAAGGTTTCGTCTTGGCTATAGTCCGTTTCAGTCAGTTCCAACGCAACCTCTTCTAAACGGTCCATTTCATAAGGATAATCGTTTAAAGTCGCACCTGCCACACTGTAACTGTGATTAGACATGGCAATCAACAAGTGCCAAGACTCTAAGTAACGAGCTCCAAAATGGCTCGCAACCATGTAGGCACTTTCGATACATTCATTCAATGCTTTTGAATAGTTCATCTTACTTCTCTTTTCTATCTACCTCTTGTAATAGCTGTCGGAGCATATTGGCACGGACAGCTGAGGATTCTTCTCCTAGGACACGATCCGTTGCTACTGAAGTCAGCAAGGTCATCTCCTGCTTGGTCATCAAGTCCTGCTCCACCAAAAGCTGGAGAATATCCTCATAGATCTCCTGACTAACTCGCTCACCAATCGAGTAAAGCAAATCGCGGAGCATCTCATGATGACTGGAAAATTCAATACGCCCTATGCGAATGTAGCCTCCGCCACCACGCTTGCTCTCAACCAAGTAACCTCTACTTTCCGTAAAGCGGGTCTTAATGACATAGTTGATCTGACTCGGTACAACCTGGAAGGTATCTGCCAACTGGCTCCGCTGCAATTCCACGATACCAGACTGGTCTAAAATCGCCTTGATATAGGCTTCGATATGATCTGATGTATTTTTAAATCTCATAGTAAATCAAACTCCTTCTTTGAACCTTGACTATCTTTGACTATACTATCATTTAACACTCTATAAGTCAAATTTTTAGAGCTCAGCCCTTGAAAATACTGACTTTCTTTAAAAACATTTAGGCATTAAATCGCCTTAGTTTTTCTTGAAAGTTCCTAAAAAAGTCCACAAAAAGAGCCCTAAAAAGGGCGTAATATTGACGAGTTCAGCAGGCAAGAACTAGCACCTTTGAAGGTGCTTTTTTATTCATCTAATCAATTATCAATAATAATGTTACAATAACTATAATATAAACAATAACTTTCTGAAAGGATTAACATGGATAAGATAGAAATGATTTCTTTTTCAATCCTACTTGATGAAGTTGCTGAAGTAAGGCAACTGCTTGAAAATATTGTAAGTTTGGATAAGACAGTTTATCCAGAACTATCAATAGGTATCCTTCCTTTTGTATCATCTCTCTGTGATGGAATACTAAAGTTTTTACCCAGAGATGTTCATAGTGATTTTCCAAATATTGGAGAACAGGAATTTCAAAAAATAATATCTAGTGTCCGAGTGAGTTATAAGCAATACTCTGATAAAAAATTTAGCAAGGCTAACAAACTGATACTTGAAATAGAGAGACGCTTTTATTCACAAATGGTAGAAAATTACAATTTATTTCAAAAACTCGTAATCAATATTTTTGGACAACATGATTTAGGGGTATATTACTTCAACGAAATTCCATACGCTAACACTAACCAATATCATATTTACCTAGAAAGTATTTTATCGAAAACTGATAAAAAGGATATTTCCTATTTTGATAAAAGAGCTACTGATTTATTTTTTGAATTTAGCAAAGCTTTAGGAACTTTAATTAATTCAGTAAATCAAAAAACTATTAAGAAGCCTACAATCCAGGATATTAAAATTGAAAACTTTGAACAACGTGATTTTTTCTTATTTGAATCTAAAAGAAGGAATTTTTTAACAGGAGTTCTGCCTACGGGCACTCAGTTATTCTTATTTAACATATTATGCCAGAATAATTTTGTAGTACATATTATGCTAAGTGTCTTAAAATCAAAAAATTACTTTTTTACACGCTCGCTAAGCCAATGCTATTTAGTTAGTATTACAGCCTTACGCTTGATTCTTAATAAGGAAAGCTCTTTATTTCCTGATTTCCAACGGGAGAAAGTTGTTGATATCCTTGATCGCAAAGAAAAAGTTTTTAACTTCCGACAAGATTTTAGAAATAATATATTTCATTATAAAATTTCAAATGTCCCATTACAAATATTTACCAATCCCCCGAAATTCTTTGAAGAACTGATTGAATTTCATTCCTCAAAAAATTTTAAAGAGTATCAAAAACTATTATTGGAAGAAATCTTAAAAATAAATGACATAATCAATTCATTTATCAATTGAAAATTAGGTCTTATTTCAGAAAAATAGTTTCATCTCAATTCTATTTTAGAAAAACTAATACTTTTTTCTAAAAACAATAAGTTTTTACCCCCTTTTTCTCTGAACATCTCCGACTTGGAAAAAGTTCCCTTCACCGGTACCCTACTGGCCAAAAAGATTTTTTAAAAGGTGGGGGAGTCAATATCCTTTCAATTCCACGAATCTTTTAGCAATTACCTTTCTACGGCTATTCATATAACGAGTAGTTTTATTTAGTTTCTCTGCCACGTCTTCCCAAGTCGCACCAGCTTCTAAATATCTCATTTTAAAAATTACTAGATCACTTTCAATTAAGTTTTCCATCAAGGTATCTACAACTAGTTTGAAGCCTTCTAAATATCTTAGTGTTTGGTCTTCTTCAATTCTAATGATGGTTGCTTCAGTAGGACTACATACTGTCTTGCCTTTCCCACCAGTATAATCTTCAGCGCTATGTTTCTTATTATGTATTAGTTCCTGTCTTCTCAAATAAATTTTATTAGCAAGCGTTCTATATCGTCCTAACTCAATATCTATCCCGTCCAGGTCTCTGTTACTCAGCTCGTACATCGGTAAGCACCTCCACTTAAATTTAAAAATTTTTTTATCTTTCAATTTGTCAAATTGTAAATTCTGTCAAACTGACAAAAAGCGCTAAAAGCCTTCCAACACTCCACTTACCAGGTATCATTGTTTTAAGTTTGACAACTCTTCAATATGACAAGTTCAAGGGAAATTTCTTTAATTTATCCCCTCGGTTTCTCATATCTTACATTCTGTGAAACTCACTCCATTCTGTAAACCCCTGATATACCTTGCTTTCAAGCTATTACTTCTTTTCAGTTTATGCTTACTTTGTTATGTGAAACTTAGTAAAGCATAAAAGTAGGACTAGCAATATTTCTTTTGTTTCAGCCATATATCACTAGCCTTACTTAATTTGTTCCCTATTTTTCTAAATACACTTTGATGTCCCGATATTCCTTCGAAAAATCCATCCATCCGCTAGAATCAGGGGTTAAGAATGGTAGGACAGTAAGCGGACTTACTTCTGTTCGATACGTCGATAGAGAATGCCTCTGACTTATTTCTCTGACTACACCTGTATGGATTTCTTCCACATCCTTCTTCAGTTCTTGAATTTCATCATATGCGTCCAGAATTCGTCTAAGTTTCTTTCGGTATTGTTTATAGATCTTCCTAGTTTCCATCCGTTTCTTAGTTTCTTAGTTTCTTTAAAAATGTATTCAAAGATGACTGCTTTAGCTTCTGAAAAATCACTATTATATTTTTCCTGAAGAGAATTAATAGCTTTTTCCATCTTTTCCAGCTGCTCTAAAGATTCTAAGTTATTTGACAAAAAAGAATCTATGTTCTCAAATGAAACTGCTTGATTGCCTAACAGGCTTTTCCTTTTTTCGCTTAACTGTTCTCGTGCTGAATTAATCTTACTTTTTTTATTATCTAGATCATCCAGTGTTTCAAATACTTGATTAATATCCATTTCTTTCTCCTAGTTCCATTGAATAAAGTAACCACAATCTTCTTCAATTTTTTTTACATCAAATCGGGTATGTAAAATCAACCGTTTCCCAAAATAGTCATTCGCATTCACCCAACTAAGTGTATCTTTCTTTCGATCAAACAAAGTAACAAAGTTTTCTAGATCTCCGATAAAGCCTTTTTTATCACCTTTATTCCCTAATGTTGTATCATCTACAATTAAAAAGTTATCTACAAAGAATGTTTCACTTGTCCCTGTCTCTTTATCAACCTTAAGAAGATAATTTCCTGAAGTGTCTTTCATTTTTTCTAAGACACTAAATAGTGATTGACTAACAACCATAGATACATTGCGCTCTGGATTGATTAAAGAAACAATAGATTTCAAGTCGTCCATACTTGTAGCAGTCTGCACTTTCGCAGTTTGGAGAATTTTCCCAATCTCTCTATTTCGTGTTCTACGTTTTAATTTAATAATCTTCTTACCAAGAAAATCCGTTAAATTATATTGGCCATCATCTAATTGTTCCTGTGAAAAATCAAGTTTTCCACTGAATAATTTAACTAAGTAATCAACGCTGATCGTTTTCTTTTTATCTGCTTCTGTTCTCTCAACCGAATTTTCGCTAACTTCTTGTAATGAATCAGATTCAAAGTCAGTTACTTCATACTTCCCACCACGGGTGCGAGTCTCAATAACATTTACTAGATCAACCAGTTCTTTACGTTGATGTTCATCTTCGTAACTATCAAGGATTGGTTTTTCAATGAGTACATGATTATTTTCTACGTTCATCCCTCTGGTGTTATAACCTGTACTTCGGATATAAGCTTCTAGATTTTCTTTTTGTTTAGCTAAGTTAGTTGTCATTTTTTTGCTCCTTCATCTTTTAATATCTGATTTTTGTTTATAATTTTTTCTAAAATTCTTTGCTCTTAGTTTTTCCTTTATGACTCTCCGAGCCTTTAGAATCATTTTTTCTAGATTTTGGTTTGTCTTGTTTGTTAGCATATTTTTCTAGTATTTCTTGTTTCCGTTGTTCTAAGCTATCATCTTCTTTTTTACACTGAGAAAAGATTTTCTGTCTTTTATCTGGATCCATAGAAAACTTATTGGCTACTACATACCCTAAAGAAGTATCTCCTGACATCTCCCTCACCCCCTTTCTATGCAAACAAAAAGGGACATACCACTAGCATTATATGCTTACGGTATGTCCCTGAGTTGTTCTCAATAGACTTATTTTTTAGTTTCTTTTTTGACTAGATGAGTAAATTTCCCATCTGAATAGAATAAAGTTATCTCTCCAAAACTTGGAACTTTTTCTATCTCTATTATACCACATTTTTCGTAGACAACAAAGCCTTTTTCTGTTGCAAATCGCATTTTATCATCATTCATTGATATTCTCCCCTCACTGTATTTATAGTGTATCGCTTATCTTTGATCGTAAAAGCCTTGAAAGTGTTCCCTTCTAAACCTTTCAAAATTCTACTTGAATTTCTAGCATTGTATACCGTCCGCAGTTCACTACTATCTAGGTTCGTGTTGAAAATCGTAGTTTCTCGATTATTGATAATATCAAACAAGAAATCCTGTTCCCAATCGCTCTTAGGTGTTACCGTCCCATTTTTTGCCCCTAGGTCATCGATGATTAGAAAATCAACATCAACTAGCTTTTTAACCGCCTCATACTCTGTTAAGTTTGCATTTCTTCCATAAGCCCAGCCTTCTTTTATCTGCTTGATAATCTCGGTTAAGCTGACAAATAAGACACTCTTAGGCTCGTTCTTCTCTCTGAAGCTCTCATTGATTTCTTTGGCCAGGGCAAGCGATAAATGACTTTTTCCTATTCCTGTGCTACCACTGATTAAAGTATTTCCCGTCATACCTGCAAGGTACTTCTGGACTTGCCCCTTTACAAACTCTAACATCTGACGCTCTTCTGTCGTCTTAACAAAGAAATTATCAAACGTTGCCCCCTTCAACTCGTTAGGAATCGTGCTATCACGCATTAACACATCATAAGTTTTAAAGTAAGCTTGCCTGTCCTCGAACTGCTGCAATAGGTCTTTCTCTTTTTGTTTAATCTCTCCCTTTACACACTCTGGGCAAAATGCTTGTACTTTTCTTTCTGAACTCCCTAACACTGGTACAGAAATTTCCCAGTAATTTACCTGGTGAATATCGCAAACTTCATCCGATATTTTTCTGTTATTAAATTCTTTAAATTGTTCCTTCATCTTTGCAACTCCTAAAATGGTAGGTCTGGGAAGTTATCTTCGGACTTCCCTTTTATGGTTTTAGGCTTTTGATTCAAATAACCGTCAAACTTAGATCCAAAAAGTGTTTCTGGTCTCAGATACTTAGAAAATTCAGGACTATCCTTCCATTCTGCCGTTTTAATATCTATCACCTGTTTAAAATCTTCAAGTGTATAGCCTTCTTTGAATCGTGCCATTATCGGCTTCAAGTTTTTGTCCAAATATTTATAATTTTTCCCAACTGTATGATTCAGATAAGCTAGAGGGATTCTTATTAAATACTTCTCAGGATGTCCTTTAGTTATTTCCTCAATCATTCTCGGAGTTAACCAATTTGGGAAAGTAAAGTCAGGTTTACCTGACAATATATATTCTTTATATAACTCTTTATCTGACTCTTTATCTATCTCTATATCTGTTGGACATGAGTTGGAAATAGTCTTTTTATTTTGGACATTCTCCAATTTTGGTATATCTTGACTATTTTTTCTTTGGTCTCGCTTATATTTCGCCCAGTTTGTTTCACTCTCAACCATGGCTTTTGCTTGCGATAATGTAGCATGGCCATCATCGTCTATCTGAATCAGTCCGCATTTTGTAAAATATGCAACTGTCATATTTATATCATCCTCGGACACATCCAATTTTAAGGCTAGCTCCTGTACCAAATTATCAAAATACCCCTCATAGTACAAAATACAATCATCTTCTAAACTTTCCAACATAAGACGGATATAAATCACTGTCATAGTGTAGCCACCAGGCATATTTTTAAGTCGTTTAATAAAAAGATTATCAAAAAACTTCTTATCAACTTTTAACCAAAAATATATTTTAGTCTTTGCCATCATCTACCCCCAAAAACTTTAAAACGTCTGAGATTTTATAATACGCTTTTCTAGTATCTTCAATAGGCGGTATATACTGCGGTAGTCCTGCACCTTCCCATTTTATCAAGGTTTTATCTCCTATGCCCAGTTCTTCCTTTAGTTCCACCTTACTGATCAAATCTAATCTTTTTTGAGGTACTTTCTCATGACTTTTTAAATACCGTTCCACTGCTTCCAAAATCTTAGACTTTAAATCTTCAATCATTTTTTCAAACATATTAGTACCCCCATGGCTTAACCGCTGCAAGCTGAATATATCGCCCATAATCAGGGCTTAAATCCTCGCTAGTTTTCTATCGTCTGTGTACTTTCTCGCTCGATTTGGGCGCTTTTTTTGCGGTCTCGGCGGTTTAGATAAAGTAGTAAGCCAAGCAGTAGCAAAGTAAAGACAATAGACTGCGTATTGCTTAATTCTAGTTCATTCATGCTATGCCCTCGCTTTATAATTCTTGATATAATTTACTTGATAGCTTCGCTCCATCTTCAGAAAGTCGTACACCTCTTCTGGAGTTACTTTATCATCTAAAAAGTCAATGATGAACTGAAAGAGGTTCAGATTTCTATCCTTGATTTCAGTAATTCGGTTGTCAAATTCTGATTGTGTCATGTTATCTAGATCTAGAGTCATATTTTTCTCCATTAGCCTTTCCTTGTCCTTTTTCTTGCCTGTTTTCTATATGGTATGCTTCACCACTCCAAACGCTGGGCGATTGCCCCAAGTTGGCGAACGCTTGTAGCGGTGTTTCGTGAGTAATTACCCATCTTTCAGCTAAACAAGGTCTTAGAATCACCCTGTCAGCACTTGATTTTCAAAACCTTTTCTAATTGCTTGCCTGCTCTTCGGTTTTTCTTTATGTATTTGATAGAAGAGATATTTTTTGATATAATCAAAGCATAGAAAAAATTTCTATACTCTGAATTGTGTCGCTTGCTCGCCTCGTCTAAAATTTGAGCAAGTGATTTTTTTATTTTCTTTTTGCATGATTACTACCTGACTTTGGTTTATAAAGCAAGTCTTTACTTTCGATAAGATCTAGAATCCAACTGATTCCCTGTTCTACTGTTTCAAGAAATGCGCCCAGGTCTTCACTGTCCAAGTTCTCGTAGTTCATACAAAGATATTCGGCTAGTTGTCTGTCTTTCTCAACTAGCTTTTTAAAATCCTTGGGATACTTAGGAATTTCTAACCCCTGGGCATTTGTAACTGTCTTAAGTTCATTTTCCATTTTCTATACTCCTATACTTTTAAAATTAGTTCTTTAATTTCTGAATACCCCCTATTCAAGTTAATCATAGCTATTGCCATATCTTCCATATGTTGGTAGTTTGTCAGTTCTACACTTGTCAAGCCATCAATACCATTCTTACTTTCTCGCTCCTTCATAAGTTGCGCTTTATTCTTCCCTGTCACTCCCTTTAGTAGTAGGTTTGTAAGGGTACTATAGGCATGCTTAGGTGCTTTCTCCCATGTTTGAATAGCTTCAGTTAAACTTTTACGCTTTGGCTTTTCCAGTTCTCTTTGAAGATAGCGTTTAGAAAGTTCATCACGCATTTCAAAGAAGGCTTTGACAAGATTGGTTTTGAAGTTGGCCACTTGCTCAGTATTTTTTAAGAATGTAACTAACAAGGTCGCTTGTTGCTCATTCAAAATATAATCCTTAGTATTCTGGCCACTTTTCATAGCTTGGATTTTAAATCCAACCTTTCCGAACCGTTCAAACCTTACTTGATGTTTGCGGATTGTCTTGGTTATTGTGTGATGTTGCAATCCAGTGCATTCTGCTACGATACTGCTCAGTGTATACGGCTCTTTCTTGCCGTCCATGTAAACCAATTCCATTGGTTTGCTCCTTTCTTCTTGTTGCTCGTGCTTGCCACCTAAAACAGTACCAAAGTAAATCATTGAGGTAGGGAAAATTTAGGAGAGAATAAACCCCTACAAACCCTTGATACTGCCATAGATAGCAAGCAAATCACCCTAGCAAATATTTAGCTAGATCCGTTTATCAATCCCCAGTGGTAAAGCACCATATGAGAAATCTGTAAATGTAGAGTAGTATTGCGATTAGTTCGCTCCTTTCTAATAATCTTTGGCAAGCCATTCCATGGCTTTTTGGTAAATGCTCGGCTTTACTTCGCCACCGTCTCGAATTTTTCGATAGGTAACTTGTGTAACTCCGATTTCTTCGCCTGCTTGCTTAGCAGTCAGTTTCTTATCAGCTTGCTTTCGGCGAATCGCTTTTGCTTGTGTTGAGGTAATAAGCAATAAAATCCCCCCTTTCTTTTGCTAACTATTTGTTAGCTTGGTTGTATTGTAGCGTATTTTTTGTTAGTTGTCAACAACAAAATAACAAAAAGTGAATTTTTTGTTAGCTTTTTGTTATTTTGTGATATAATTAAAATGAGGTAATATACATGAACAGATTAAAAGAGTTGAGACAAAAAAAAGGCGACACTCAAGAGGACGTCGCTAAAGTTATGGGTGTGACCCGTAGAGGATACCAAAAATGGGAAAACGGAGAAAGTCAAATCAAGCCAGAAAAAGCTCGACAGCTTGCTGACTACTTCGGAGTAAATGTTGCTTACTTATTAGGACTTGAAGATAAACAAAATATTTTAAAAATAATCCAAAGTAACGAATTTAAAAAATTACTCAATGATATAGATATTGAAAAAATAAATGAACTTGGTTCAGCATATAAAAACGTTGAAGAACATATAAATAATCCTGTAAAGTATAACAATTTTGGAAAAGGATTGCTTAATCATAGCCCCTCGTATATGTTTACAATTGAAGAACTAATAAATGCTGATAATGAGAATAATACAAATTTTGCAGATATTTTAATAAACTATATTTCTTTAAATGACTATGATAAAAAAATAGCTTTTGATTTAGTTCAAAAACTATCTGATAGAGACGACGAAAAGGAGTAACCCCCATGGGATTTTTTGATACTGTAAAACAAGAAGGTAGTTTTTCTACCGCATCTGGAGTAAATGGACTACACTACGTTGTCCTTCAGGTAACTTTGAAAGAAAAGTTTTTTGGCACTGGATCAGGAAACCTTACAGAATTAGAAGATGTTATCAATAAACAAGCTTCAAAAGGTTATCGCTTGCATACCATCACAACCGCCAATGGTGGAAGCAAAGGATTAGGCGGTGGCGACCGTATCCAAGCTACAATGGTTTTTGAGAAGATTATATAAACTCTTCATACAACATATCTTGATTTTCAGCTACTATGCGCGAAAATAGAGAGAATTTGAAGGATTGATTAACAGAAAGGAAACACATGGAAAAAATATTTGATATCAACTATTTAAAATCTACACCTGAAGATCAACACTTTGATCGAAAAAGTGCGCGTATTAAACCAAAAGATATTCTAAGGCACCTCGTTGCATTTGCAAATGCTGAAGGTGGACATCTTGTTATTGGAATTGAAGACGATGGGGAAGTAACAGGCTTCTCTGACCTACGTGCAAAACCCATTGAAGACTTCCAAAGCATCCCATACCAACTTAAACAAACTCCTATATCATTTTCAGATAAAATTATTCCAGTTATAAATTCAAGCGGTGAGGAAGATTGTGTTCTTTTAATTTCAGTGAATCCTTCGGTTGACCGCGTTATTATCTCTACAAATGATGAGACATTTCTAAGACAAGGAGATAAATCAGTTCCCCTAAGTCATGAACAACGACTTCAACTTACTTATGACAAAGGGCAACGATATTTTGAAGATGAGATAGTTGAAGGAGCAACGATTGATGATATAGATAGTGAATTAATCCAAAGTTATAAAGACAAAATTGGTTTACCTGATATTTCTATCGAACAAGTCTTAAAAAGCCGTGGACTTCTTAGAGATGGTAAATTAACAAATGCAGCTATTCTTCTGTTTGGTAGCAATCCGTCAGCGTTTCTCCCACAAGCTCGTCTAAGAGTTATTAAATATAGCGATACTTTTGCTAAAACAGGACAAGATTTTAACGTTGTCAAAGAGCAAACATTTGATGGAACTATTCCTAAAATTATTACAGAAAGTCGCAATTTTGTAAAAAGTCAGCTCAGAGATTTTCAATACCTAGTTGAAGATGGAAGGTTTCAAGTAATGCCTGAATATCCTGAATTTGCTTGGTTTGAAGGGATTGTAAACGCCGTTACCCATAGAAATTACTCAATTCGCGGACAACATATTACCGTAACACTTTTTGATGATCGCTTAGAAATAAAGAGTCCTGGTGTACTTCCAAATATAGTTACTATCCAAAATATACTCAATGAACGATTTTCTAGGAATCCAAAAATAGCACGAATTCTATCTGAATTTGGTTGGGTAAAAGAAATGAATGAGGGAGTAAAACGTATCTATAGTGAGATGGAAAGTTTCTTTTTAAAGGAACCTAAATACTCTGAACCCAATAGTTCAAGCGTGTTACTTATGTTAGAAAATAACATTTTAAATCGACAACTACGTATTTCAGATAAATTACGCCAAAAACTAACTCCTGAACTCTTCTCCTCTCTAAATTCCCTTGAAAAGCAAGTTGTCACGCTAGCTTACCGTGACACTAAGATTACTACTTCTGAAGTTATGGAATTAATACAAAAAAGTAGACCATATACTCTTAAAATTTTAAAAAGACTAACGGAAGATTTAGATATTCTAGAGTGGCATGGTAGCGGTAGAAGAGATACGACACAATACTATACTTTAAAAGATAAATAGTTTATAGTGGTTTATAGTGGTTTATAGTGGTTTATAGTGGTTTATAGTGGTTTATAGTGGTTTA